>NZ_BAAALT010000034.1:0-129122 GCF_039528515.1 Luedemannella flava | reverse complement strand
GCCCACGCGGTCGCGGCGCAGCTTCGTCAGGCCCGCGTCACCGAGGCCGGTGACGCGCGTGGAGCCCACGTGCACCTCGCCCCGGGTGACCGTGTCCAGGCCGGCGAGGCAGTGCATAAGGGTGGACTTGCCCGACCCGGACGGGCCCATGATCGCGGTGAACTCGCCGGCGCCGAGCGCGACGCTCACGCCGCGCAGGGCGACGACCTCCGCCTCCCCGGAGCCGTAGACCTTCCACACGTCATCGGCGCGCACCGCGGCCCGGGCGGGGGTGTCCATGCCGACACCCTAGAGGCGGCCCGCTACTCGTCCGTCGCGACCACCACGTCGGCCACCGGCACCAACGGCAGGCCCTCGGGGAAGGGCGGCGGAGTGCCGCCGTAGGCCGGGCAGCGCGCCTGGTGCGCGCACCAGTCGCACAGCCTGCTCGGCTTGGGCCGGAAGTCGCGGTCGGCGGTCGCCTTCTCGATCGCCCGCCACAGGGCGACCAGGGTGCGCTCGAAGCGCTCCAGCTCCTCCGCGTCGGGCGCGTAGTCGAGGATCTCGGCGTCCTTCAGGTAGATCAGGCGCAGGGCGCGCGGCACCACCCCGCGCGTGCGCAGCAGCACCAGCGCGTAGAACTTGAGCTGGAACAGCGCCCGCGCCTCGAACGCCTCGCGCGGCGCGCCGCCGGTCTTGTAGTCGACCACGCGCAGGTCGCCGGCCGGCGACACGTCGAGGCGGTCGATGTAGCCCCGGATGCGCAGGCCGTCGTCGAGCATCCCCTCGACCAGGCACTCCCGCTCGCCGGGCTCGAGGCGGCGCGGATCCTCCACCGTGAAGTAACCGTCGAGCAGGCCGCCGGTCGAGTCGAGGAACTCGGCCTCGGTCGGTTCGCCGTCAGCGAACAGGTCACCCAGCTCCGGGCGCTCGTCGCGCAGCCGCTGCCATTGCGGGATCACGAGGTCGCCGGCGGCCGGCCGGGTCCGCTCGGCGGCCGGCAGGTCGAACAGGCGCTCCAGCACGGCGTGCACCAACGTGCCCCGCGCCTGGTCGGCCGTGGGCTGCTCGGGGATGCGGTCGATGGTGCGGAACCGGTAGAGCAACGGGCAGGTCTTGAAGTCGGCGGCGCGGGAGGGGGACAGGGACGGCTGGGGCGTGGGGGAGGCGTCGACCGACATGCGTTGAGGCTAAGCCACGGGTACGACACGGCCGCGCGCCGCGCTTGCGGCGGACTGCACCTACGATCGTTTCAAATGAGTGAGCGTGAGCGAAGCGTGAGCACCGACGATCAACCAGCCCGACGAGGGCTGCGGCTGGCCACCGTCGGCGGTGTCCCGGTCTATCTCAACGCGACCTGGCTGCTGCTCGCCGGGCTGCTGGTCCTCATGTACGGCCAGCTGCCCAGCGCCGCGGGCACCGGCCCGGGCGCGTACGCCATGGGCGTCGCGTTCGTGGTTTGCCTGCTCCTGTCGGTGCTGCTGCACGAGCTGGGCCACGCCCTGACCGCCCGGCGGTGGCGCATCCAGGTGCACGCCATCACGCTGGACCTCTTCGGCGGCTACACGGAGATGGACGCGCGCAGCCCGAGCGCGGGCGCCGACCTGCTCGTGTCGCTCGCCGGGCCGGTGGTCTCCGCCCTGATCGGCTTCGGGGCGCTCGGCGCGGCGCTGGCCCAGCCCGACGCCGGCCTGCTGCGCGAGCTGACCTGGCAGGTGGCGATCAGCAACCTGCTGGTGGCCGTGTTCAACGCGCTGCCCGGCATGCCGCTGGACGGCGGCCGGATCCTGCGCGCGGTGATCTGGGCGGTCACCGGCGACCCGCACAAGGGCAGCCGGGTGGCCGGCTGGTGCGGCGTCGTCGTCGCGGTCGGCTCCGTGGTCGTGGGCGTGCTGGCGTACGCCAACCGGTGGGTGGGGCTGCTGGGGGTCGGGTTCACGGTGATGATCGCGGTGATCCTGTGGCGCGGGGCGTGGGCGTCGATCCGCGCCGGCCACGTCGCCGCCCGGCTGGCCGGGCTGCGCCTGGGGTCCCTGGTCTCACCGCTCGTGGCCGTTCCCGCCGGCATGCCGTTGGCCGAGGCGCAGTTGCGCGGCGGCGGCGCGGCACTGGGCGTCACGGACGTCCACGGCCGGCTCGTGGCCCTGGTGCACGATGACGCCGCCGCGGCGGTGCCGGTGGAGCGGCGGGGCTCGGTCCCGGTCGAGTCCGTCGCCCGTACGCTGGACCCCGGCCGTACTCTCGCTGTGGAACTTTCCGGGGAGGACCTGGTGCGGGCCGTGCGGCTGAACCCGGCACCGGTCTACCTCGTACTCTCGGACGGCGCGGCGACCGGCGTGCTGCGCACCGCCGACCTGGCCCGGGCCCTGACCTCGGTCCGACCCGAATCCTGAATGAGGAAGTCCGCACGGTGACCCGATCCACCACTTTCGTCCCGGGCGACCGGGTGCAGCTGACCGACCCCAAGGGCCGCATGCACACGATCGTTCTCGAACCCGGCAAGGTGTTCCACACCCACCGGGGGGCGCTGGCCCACGACGACGTCATCGGCCTGCCCGACGGCAGCGTGGTCACCTCCACCGGCGGCACGGCGTACCTGGCGCTGCGGCCGCTGCTGTCCGACTACGTGCTGTCCATGCCGCGCGGCGCGCAGGTCATCTACCCCAAGGACGCGGCCCAGATCGTGGCCATGGGCGACGTCTTCCCCGGCGCCAAGGTGCTCGAGGCCGGTGCCGGGTCCGGGGCGCTGAGCTGCTCGCTGCTGCGGGCCGTCGGCGACGAGGGCCAGCTGCACTCGTGGGAGGTGCGGCCCGACTTCGCCGAGATCGCGCGGAAGAACGTGGAGGCGTTCTTCGGCGGGCCGCCGAAGGCGTGGCAGCTGTCGGTCGGCGACGTCAGCGAGTGCGCGGAGACCGGTTTCGACCGGATCATCCTGGACATGCTCGCGCCGTGGGAGTGCCTCGACCTGGTCGACCGCGCGCTCGTGCCGGGCGGGGTGTTCATCGCCTACGTGGCGACGACCCCGCAACTGTCTGAGGTGGTCGAGGCCCTGCGGGAGCGGGGCGGCTACACCGAGCCCCGCGCGTGGGAGTCGCTGGTGCGCGACTGGCACGCCGACGGGCTCGCCGTCCGGCCCGACCATC
Source organism: Luedemannella flava (assembly GCF_039528515.1). Lineage (NCBI taxonomy): Bacteria > Bacillati > Actinomycetota > Actinomycetes > Micromonosporales > Micromonosporaceae > Luedemannella > Luedemannella flava. The sequence goes on along the minus strand of NZ_BAAALT010000034.1, from coordinate 126,000 downwards.
GGATGATCGCCCACACCGCGTTTCTGATCAGCGCCCGGAAGCTGGCCCCTGGGGTGATCGCCCCGCCCAGACGGCGAAAGCCCAGCAAGGGCGCGGAGGCTTATGCTCTGCGCAAGCGCGGAACCGCCGCGCCGGACACGGCCGCGTCGGACACCCCGCAGGAGCGGCACCCGGAGGAGATGCCACGGTGAACCGGCCGGCCTACGGCAACGACCTGCCCGCGGTGTTCCCCGACTGGTCGCCCTACCCCGACCTGGACTCGGCCGCGCGCGCCTACCTGCGTGACCCGGACGTGGCGCTGGAGGCCCTCGACGGGGTGCTCTCGGGCGGCTCGGTGCTCGGCTTCACGCTGGAGCGCTTCGTCAACGAGGTGAACGGCGTCTGGCAGGAGGTCGCCATCTGCGACGGCACCCGTCTGGTGCTGTGGCACGGCGAGGACATGGCCCCGACCGACGGGCCGGCGGGCGCGATGACGTCGTCGATCCGGGTGGTGCCGCTGTCGGCGGTCACCGAGGTGGGCTGCCGCCGGCGGCTGTTGCGCAGCGCGGACGGTCAGGTGCGGGTCGACGGCGTCGACGTCTACCTGCTGCTCAGCTCGCTCGACGAGGCCGGGGCGGGGTCGGGCCGGGAGGATGTGGGCGGGGTCCGCCACGACGCGCTGCGCTTCGGCAAGACGCTGGACGACGGCGGGCCGGGGCAAATTGCCCGTCTTGAGGAGTTTGCCCAGCTTGTCGGATCTTTGGTGGGCCGCCCAATCTGACGTCGGTTCCGACGTCAGTCGGCGTTGGGGCCCGCCACCGCGACGCCGTCCGAGGCGCGCTGGACGTGGATGCAGTCGCCGGGGCACTCCTTGGCCGCGTCGATGATCTCCAGGTGCAGGTGGTCCGGGACGTCGACCTGACTACCGGGGGAAGTTTGCAGCTCACCGTCGGTGCCCTTGACGTACGCCAGCCCGTCGATATCGAACTCGAAGACCTCCGGGGCGTACTGCACGCACAGCCCGTCACCGGTGCACAGGTCCTGGTCGACCCAGACCCGAAGGGGTTCCCTCGTCACGTGCTCGACCGTACCGCACGGCGATAACGACCTTGCGACAGCGGCCTCGGGTAGGTCCAGACCGCCCCCGGACCGGTTAGTGTTTATGGCACGAGAGCAGGACGCGGCTCCGGCCGCGTCAGGCAGTACCCCCCGGGGAGGTGGGACGTGGCACGCAGTGAGGACGCGGATGCTCGCGCCGAACGCTGGGAGAGGGAGGCCCACGATCTCGCCACGCAGGTCGCGTTCCTCCAGGAGGAACTCGCCCTGGTGAGGCGGAAGCTGACCGAGAGCCCACGGCATGTTCGTCAGTTGGAGGAGCGACTCGCCGCGACGCAGGCGCAGTTGGCTCGGGCGACAGAGAACAACGAACGGCTCGTGGCGACGCTCAAGGAGGCGCGGGCCCAGATCGTCACGCTCAAGGAGGAGGTCGACCGCCTGGCACAGCCGCCGAGCGGCTACGGCGTCTTCCTCGGTCGCTACCCCGACGGCACGGTGGACGTCTTCACCGGCGGTCGGAAGCTGCGGGTCGCGGTGTCACCGGCGATCGACGTCGAGGACCTGCGCCGCGGCCAGGAGGTGCTGCTCAACGACGCGCTCAACATCGTTGACGCGCTCGGCTTCGAGCGGGCCGGCGAGGTCGTGATGCTCAAGGAGCTCATGGAGAACGCCGAGACCGGCGTTGTCGACCGGGCCCTGGTCATCTCGCATGCCGACGAGGAGCGGGTGGTCCACCTCGCCGACACGCTGTCCAGCGGCGTCCTACGGTCCGGCGACTCGCTGCTCATCGAACCGCGCAGCGCCTACGCCTACGAGCGGATCCCCAAGAGCGAGGTCGAGGAGCTCGTCCTGGAGGAGGTGCCCGACGTCGACTACACCGACATCGGCGGCCTGCACTCCCAGATCGAGCAGATCCGCGACGCGGTGGAGCTGCCGTTCCTGCACGCCGACCTGTTCCGCGAGCACCAGCTGCGCCCGCCGAAGGGCGTGCTGCTCTACGGCCCGCCCGGCTGCGGCAAGACGCTCATCGCCAAGGCGGTGGCCAACTCGCTGGCCAAGAAGATCGCCGACAAGCGCGGCGAGGAGAAGAAGACCAGCTACTTCCTCAACATCAAGGGCCCGGAGCTGCTCAACAAGTACGTCGGCGAGACCGAGCGGCACATCCGGCTGATCTTCCAGCGGGCCCGCGAGAAGGCCAGCGAGGGCACGCCGGTCATCGTGTTCTTCGACGAGATGGACTCGATCTTCCGCACCCGTGGTTCGGGCGTGAGCTCCGACGTGGAGAACACGATCGTCCCGCAGCTGCTCAGCGAGATCGACGGCGTGGAAGGGCTGGAGAACGTCATCGTCATCGGTGCCTCCAACCGGGAGGACATGATCGACCCGGCGATCCTGCGCCCGGGCCGGCTCGACGTCAAGATCAAGATCGAGCGCCCGGACGCCGAGGCCGCCAAGGACATCTTCTCCAAGTACATCCTGACCGGGCTGCCGCTGCACGCGGACGACCTGGCCGAGCACGGCGGCTCCGCCGACGCCTGCGTGCAGGCGATGATCCAGGCGACCGTCCTACGGATGTACTCGGAGACCGAGGAGAACCGCTTCCTCGAGGTCACCTACGCCAACGGCGACAAGGAGGTCCTGTACTTCAAGGACTTCAACTCGGGCGCCATGGTGCAGAACATCGTCGACCGCGGCAAGAAGATGGCCATCAAGGAGTTCCTGTCCACCGGTCGCAAGGGTCTGCGCCTGCAGCACCTGCTCGACGCCTGCGTCGACGAGTTCCGGGAGAACGAGGACCTGCCCAACACCACCAACCCCGACGACTGGGCCCGCATCTCCGGCAAGAAGGGCGAGCGGATCGTCTACATCCGCACGCTCGTCTCCGGCGGCAAGGGCGCCGAGTCGGGCCGGTCGATCGACACCGTCAGCAACACCGGCCAGTACCTGTAGCGGACATCCTCGGGGCGGGTGCGGCGGTGCCGCGCCCGCCCCGAGGCGTTGGCAGATACGGTGGGTGCATAAGTCCCCATAGCGAGGAGCCGTCCCAGTGAGTGTCCGACGCATCATGGGCAGCGAGGTCGAGTACGGCGTCTCCGTGCCGGGTCAGCCCGCGGCGAACCCCATGGTCACGTCGTCGCAGGTGGTCAACGCCTACGGCGCCCGTCCCGAGCTGACGCGCGGCGGCCGCGCGCGGTGGGACTACGAGGAGGAGTCGCCGCTGCGCGACGCCCGCGGCTTCACCTACTCCGGCGCCCTCTACGACCCGGCCGAGGCGCTCGCCGACGAGGACCTGGGCCTGGCCAACGTCATCCTGACCAACGGCGCCCGGCTCTACGTCGACCACGCCCACCCGGAGTACTCGACGCCCGAGGTCACCAACCCGCGCGACCTGGTGCTGTGGGACAAGGCGGGGGAGCGGGTGATGGCCGAGGCGGCGCGGCGCGCGGCGACCGTGCCGACCGTGGGGCAGATCCACCTCTACAAGAACAACACCGACAACAAGGGCGCAAGCTACGGTACGCACGAGAATTACCTGATGGCGCGCCAGACGCCGTTCGCGGACATCGTCACGCACCTGACCCCGTTCTTCGTGACCCGGCAGATCGTCTGCGGCGCCGGCCGCGTCGGCATCGGCCAGGACGGCTCGCAGGCCGGGTTCCAGCTCTCGCAACGCGCCGACTTCTTCGAGGTCGAGGTCGGCCTGGAGACGACACTGAAGCGGCCCATCATCAACACCCGCGACGAGCCCCACGCCGACGCGGACAAGTACCGTCGCCTCCACGTGATCATCGGGGACGCGAACCTGTCGGAGATCTCCACCTACCTCAAGGCGGGCACGACCTCCCTCGTCCTCGCGATGATCGAGGCCAAGGTGCTCACCCCCGACCTGGGCATCGCCGACCCGGTGGGCGAGCTCAAGGCGGTCAGCCACGACCCGACCCTGTCGCACCTCATGCGGCTGCGCGACGGGCGCCGGCTCACCGCGCTCGACCTGCAATGGGCGTACCTGGAGCGCGCCCGCTCCTTTGTGGACGCCGACGGCACCGACGACATCACCGAGGACGTGCTGGCCCGCTGGGAGAGCGTGCTCGACCGGCTCGGCCGCGACCCGATGCTGTGCGCCAACGAGCTCGACTGGGTGGCCAAGCTGCGGCTGCTGGAGGGCTACCGCGAGCGCGAGGGCCTCGGCTGGGGCTCCTCCAAGCTGCAACTGGTCGACCTGCAGTACTCGGACGTGCGCCCCGAGAAGGGCCTCTACCACCGCCTGGTGGCGCGCGGCGCGATGGAGCGCCTCTTCGACGACGACGAGGTGCGTCGCGCGATGACGGAACCGCCGGAGGACACCCGGGCGTACTTCCGTGGTCGTTGCCTGGCCAAGTACGCCAGTGAGGTCGTCGCCGCCAGCTGGGACTCGGTCATCTTCGACGTCGGCCGCGAGTCCCTCGTCCGGGTGCCGATGATGGAGCCCGAGCGGGGCACCCGCAAGCACGTGGGCGCCCTGTTCGACCGGTGCCCCAGCGCGAAGGATCTTCTCGAGATCATCACGGCCAACTGACCCCTCGGGGCCCAAGATCGTGCGCCCTGGGCGAAACCCGTGGGAGCGCTGAGGATTTTGGGTCGTGGCCGAGGTAGGTTTTCTGCAACCGATGTTGGAGGAGGGCAGGATGGCTACACGCGATTCCGGCGGGCAGTCCCAGTCCGGCAAGTCCCGCCGCGACGAGGAGACCGACGAGGCTCCGGCGCCCGAGGCCAACCCTGAGGTGGCCGAGCGCGTCGAGAAGCTCACCGAGGACGTCGACGACCTCCTCGACGAGATCGACTCGGTGCTGGAGGAGAACGCGGAGGAGTTCGTGCGCGGTTACGTCCAGAAGGGCGGGGAGTGAGCGTGCCCCTCGGTTTTGACCCGTCCGGCCGCCTGCCCGACGTCTTCACCAGCGTGGGCACGTCGTCGTTCACCGACTTCCTGACGGCCGCCGCGCCGTCGCTGCTGCCGGGCCGGCGGCCCCTGCCGCCGGGCCTGGACGCGGACGTCGCCCCGCACGCCACCACCATCGTGGCGATCACCTACGCGGGCGGCGTGGTGATGGCCGGCGACCGGCGCGCCACCATGGGCAACCTGATCGCCAGCCGCGACATCGAGAAGGTCCACCCCGCCGACGCGTACTCGCTGGTGGGCATCGCCGGCACGGCCGGGGTGGGCATCGAGCTGATGCGGCTGTTCCAGGTCGAGCTGGAGCACTACGAGAAGATCGAGGGCACGATGCTGTCCCTCGACGGCAAGGCCAACCGGCTGGCCACGATGATCCGCAACAACCTGGGCGCCGCCATGCAGGGGCTCGCGGTCATCCCGCTGTTCGCCGGCTTCGACCTCGCTGCCACCGACCCCGCGCGGGCCGGTCGGATCTTCAGCTTCGACGTGGCCGGCGGCTGCTACGAGGAGACCGGCTACGACGGCATCGGGTCCGGTTCGCTGTTCGCCAAGGCGGCCCTGAAGAAGCGCTTCCGGCCCGGCCTGACCGCCGATGAGGCCGCGCGGCTCGCGGTCGAGGCGCTCTACGACGCCGCCGACGACGACACCGCCACCGGCGGGCCGGACCTCATCCGCAAGATCTACCCCGTGGTGATGACGGCCAGCGCCGACGGCACCAACCGCCTGACGGAGAGCGAGACCGCCGCTATCGCGGAGGCGGTCGTGGCCGCCCGCCACGAGACCATCGGCGGCTGATCCACCTTCCGTTCCTGTCCACCCGGCTTAAGGAGACTCGCCACCCATGGCCATGCAGTTCTACGCCTCACCCGAGCAGATCATGCGGGACCGTTCGGAGTACGCGCGCAAGAACATCGCGCGGGGCCGCAACGTGGTCGTGTTGAGCTACGAGGGTGGCGTCCTGTTCGTGGCGGAGAACCTCTCCACGACGCTGCACAAGGTGAGCGAGATCTACGACCGGATCGGCTTCGCCGCGGTCGGGCGGTACAACGAGTTCGAGAACCTGCGGGCGGCCGGGGTGCGCCTGGCCGACCTGCGGGGCTACTCCTACGACCGGCGCGACGTGACGGGCCGGGCGCTCGCCACGGCCTACGCCCAGACGCTCGGCGCGATCTTCACCGAGCAGTCCAAGCCGTTCGAGGTGGAGATCTGCGTGGCCGAGGTCGGTCAGACCTCTGCCACCGACGAGCTCTACCGCCTCACGTACGACGGCTCGGTCAGCGACGAGCCGGGCTTCGTGGTCATGGGCGGCCAGGTCGACGCGCTGTCCGGCGTGGTGCGCCAGGGCCACAACGCCGAAATGGGGCTGAACGAGGCGCTCGCACTCGCGCTCAAGGCGATCGGCAGCGTCGGCGGTGAGAACGGCGCCCCGCGCACCCTCGTGGCCGACCAGCTGGAGATCGCCGTCCTCGACCGCCGCAAGGTCGGCCGGGCGTTCCGCCGGGTGACCGGCGCCGCGCTGACCGCCCTGCTGGCGGGTGCGTCCGGCGCCAAGGAGGGCGAGGGCGACGAACCGGAGAAGGGCAGCCCCGCCAACCCGGTGAAGGCGACTCCCGCCAAGACCACCGGCACCGCGACCGTCCGCGCCGAGAAGGAGCTGGCCGAGGAGGCCGGCGCCGAGGCCCCGGAGGACGAGGACACCGGCCGCGACAAGACCGCGGGCGGCGACTCCTCCACCGGCGCCCCCGACTGACCTCCGCCTCACGACCGCCCGCACGCCGGGCCGTTCCGACGGCACGTTGCTCCCGCCATATGTGAACATGTGGCGAGACCCTCGCATGGCACGACAGCACGTGTGCACATTGACCGGCCATTTCCGCAGAGGGATGCCGCCCAAAGTGCACTCTTGCCGGGGCGACGGCGCCCCGGTCCCACCAAGAGCGCGCGGGTGGCGTGGGGGCAGCGCGGGCGGGCGCGGTCAACGGCGGGAGGCCGTCGTGCCGGCCGGGCCCGCCGGGTCGTTGGCGCTGACGGCGGCGGTGCCGGCGATGACATCGGAAGGGGCGCTGCGGGTGCTGCGCAGGCTCCAGACGATCGACACGGTGATCGTCACGACGATCACGCCCAGCGTGACGGGGATGGGCAGTTTGCCGACCGGCGTCTCGGACAGGATCAGCTTGATGCCGGCGAAGGCGAGAAGCACGGCCAGGCCGTAGTGCAGGTGCACGAAGCGGCGCAGCAGGCCGGCCAGGCAGAAGTACAGGCTGCGCAGGCCGAGGATGGCGAACGCGTTGGCGGTCCACACGATGAACGTGCTGGTGGTGATCGCCAGGATCGCCGCGACGGAGTCGATCGCGAAGATCAGGTCGGTGGCCTCGACCGCGATCAGGACGACGAACAGCAACGTCGCGACGCGCTTGCCGTCGACACGGGTGAAGAACGTGTCGCCGTGGTAGGCCGGGTCGGTGGGGATGATCCGGCGCACCACGCGCACGACCGGGTTGCGGTCGGGCGGGGTCTGCCCGCCGTGCCGGAACGCCATCTTGTAGCCGGTGTAGACCAGGAACGCGCCGAACAGGTACGCGGTCCAGAAGAAGGTCTCCAGCAGCTCGACGCCGACGAAGATGAACACCAGCCGGCACAGCAGCGCGCCGATCACACCCCAGAACAGCACCTTGTGCTGGAACGCGGCCGGGACGGCGAAGTAGGTGAAGATCAGCGCGAAGACGAACACGTTGTCGATCGACAGCGCCTTTTCGATCAGGTAGCCGGCGTAGTAGGCGCCGGCCACCTCGCCGCCCTGCCACGCCCACAGAAGCACGCCGAACAGCAGCCCGGCGGCGATCCAGATGCCGGACCAGATCGCGGCCTCGCGCAAGCCGATGACGTGGTTGTCGCGGTGCAGGAACAGGTCAACCGCGAGCATCGCGGCGACCACCAGCATCACCGCAGCCCAGACCCACCAGGAAACAGACAACGGGAAAACCTTCCGTCCAGCCGGACCTCGGGGCAGAGGCCGGCGCTGTTGGACGAAGGTCTCCCCGAGCCACCCGCGTCGGGTGGCTGCGCCGCCGGAACCCGGATGGGCCGGGTCCGTACTGGCGGCGGCGCGTGACGCGTCGGGTACTCCCCCTCGAACTACGTACCATCATTCACGAAGTACGGTTCGCATGTCAAGCCCTCGGCGCTGAAAGTGCGATGCTGTTTTCCTGTCTTGGGCTGCGTACATTAAGGGGGTGGGCAGGCCCCCGGCTCAATCACCCGAAGGAAGGTCACGTGTCTCTGGCAGGTCAAACCCGAGCGGCACAGGAAGCGAAGGGGTGGACGTTCCTGACCAACCACGCCCACGTGTTGTTGGCCATCGCCCGGGACCCGACCGCTCGGCTGCGCGAGGTCGCCGACGCCGTCGGGATCACCGAGCGGGCCGCGCAGGCCATCGTCGCCGACCTTGAGGCCGCCGGCTATCTGCGGCGGGAACGCGTCGGGCGCCGCAACCAGTACACGGTCAACCCGGCCGGCCGGTTCCGGCACCCCGCCGAGGCTGACCGCCGCATCGGCGACCTGCTCACCCTGTTCACCGGCTCGCCGCACACCTGATCACGTGCGATACGGCCTCCCGGCCCTCCCCGTCGCCGCCCGGGCGGTCTCGGCGTCGCAAGGCGGCGCACACAGCGCGGGTCTTTCCAGGGGTGCGCACCTGGTGAGGGCGTGCCCGCGTCCGCGACGCGCGGTCAGTGCCTGAGGAAGGCGGCCAGCGACTCGCGCCAGTCGGGGAGCGGGGCCAGCCCCGCGGCCGCCCAGCGGTCGTGGCCGAGCACCGAGTACGCCGGCCGGGGCGCGGGCCGCACGAAGGCGGCGCTGGTCGTGGGGCGGACCCGGTCCGGGTCGAGACCGCGCAGCGCGAACGCCTCCCGGGCCAGGCCGTACCACGTGGTCTCGCCCGCGGCGGTGCCGTGGTAGACGCCCGCCGCGGCCGTGCCCGCCAGCGCCGCCGAACCGAGCGCGACGAGCTGCTTGGCGAGCGCCCGTGACCAGGTGGGCTGCCCGCGCTGGTCGTTGACGACCGCCACCGTGTCCCGCTCGGCGGCCAGCCGCAGCATGGTGCTCACGAAGTTGCGCCCGCCCGCGCCGTAGAGCCAGGCCGTACGCACCACGTACCCGTCGTCGGGCAGCAGCGTGGTGACGGCCCGCTCGCCGACGAGCTTGGAGCGGCCGTACGCGTTGACCGGGGCGGTCGGCGCGTCCTCCGGGTACGGCGAGGTGCCGTCGCCGGGGAACACGTAGTCGGTCGAGACGTGCAGCAGCCGGGCGCCCGCGTCGGCGCAGGCGTCGGCGAGGTGGCCCACGCCGGTGCCGTTGACGGCCGTGGCGGCGTCCTCGGCGGACTCGGCACCGTCCACATCGGTCCACGCGGCCGCGTTCACGACCACGTCATGGCCGGTCACGGCCGCCCGGACGGCGGCCGGGTCGGTGATGTCGAGGTCGGCGCGGGTCAGCGCGGTCACGGCCGCCGGCGTGTCCTTGAGGACGGCCAGCAGGTCCTGCCCGAGCATCCCGCCCGCCCCGGTGACGAGCCAGGCGGTCATGAGGCGAGGCGGGCCCGCTCGCGCAGGGGCTCCCACCAGCCGCGGTTGTCGCGGTACCACCCGACCGTGTCGGCCAGGCCCTGGGCGAACGGGATGCTGGGGGCGTACCCGAGCTCCTCGGAGATCTTGGTGATGTCCAGCGAGTACCGGCGGTCGTGGCCCTTGCGGTCGGTGACGGGGACGACCCGGTCCCAGTCGGCGCCCAGCGCGGCGAGCAGCTCGCCGGTGAGCTCGGAGTTCGTCATCTCGGTGCCGCCGCCGATGTTGTAGACCTCGCCGGCGCGGCCCTTCTCCAGCGCGAGGTGGATGCCCACGCAGTGGTCGTGCACGTGCAGCCAGTCGCGGATGTTGCCGCCGTCGCCGTAGAGCGGCACCGTCGCGCCGTCGATGAGGTTGGTGACGAACAGCGGGATGACCTTCTCGGGGAACTGGTACGGCCCGTAGTTGTTGGAGCAGCGGGTCACCACGACATCGAGGCCGTGGGTGCGGTGGAAGGCCAGGGCCATGAGGTCGGACCCGGCCTTGGACGCCGCGTACGGCGAGTTGGGGGCGAGCGGCCAGTCCTCGGTCCAGGAGCCGGTCTCGATGGAGCCGTAGACCTCGTCGGTGGACACGTGCAGGAAGCGCCCGATCCGGTGCCGGACGGCGGCGTCGAGCAGCGTCTGCGTGCCCAGCACATTGGTCACCACGAAGGGCGCGGCGCTCGCGATGGACCGGTCGACATGGGACTCGGCGGCGAAGTGCACGACGGCGTCGTGGCTGCCCATCAGCTCGTCGACGAGCGCGACGTCGCAGATGTCGCCCTCGACGAAGGTCAGCCGGGGGTCGGCCGCGACCGGGTCGAGGTTCGCCCGGTTGCCCGAGTACGTCAGCTTGTCCAGCACCGTGACGGCGGACACCGACGACGGCTGGAATCCGCCACTGAGCAGAGTGCGCACATAGTGCGAACCGATGAAGCCGGCGCCGCCGGTGACCAGAAGCCTCATGAGGACGGGAGTCTAGTCCAACGGTGATACGGTCCCCGCCATGCGCGGGATCGTTCTGGCGGGCGGCACCGGGTCGCGGCTGTGGCCGCTGACCAGGGCCGTGTCCAAACAACTTATGCCGGTCTTCGACAAACCGATGATCTACTACCCGCTCACCACGCTGATCATGGCAGGCATGCGGGACATCCTGATCATCACGACGCCGGAGGATCAGGCGCAGTTCAAGCAGCTCCTGGGCGATGGCGCACAGTTGGGCCTCGATATCTCGTACGCGGTGCAGCCCAGGCCCGAGGGTCTCGCGCAGGCGTTCATCATCGGCGAGCAGTTCATCGGCGACGAGTCGGTGGCCCTGGTCCTCGGCGACAACATCTTCCACGGTGTGGGACTGGGCCGTCAGCTTTCCGACTCGGCCGAGATCGTCGGCGGGCGGGTCTTCGCCTACCAGGTGGCCAACCCCGAGGCGTACGGCGTGGTCGAGTTCGACCCCGAGGGCCGGGTCATCTCGATCGAGGAGAAGCCCGACAAGCCCCGTTCCCGCTTCGCCGTCCCGGGCCTGTACTTCTACGACAACGACGTGGTCGAGATCGCCCGCAACCTGACGCCCTCCGCGCGGGGCGAGCTGGAGATCACCGCCGTCAACGACGCGTACCTGCGCCGGGGCGCCCTCACCGTCACCGTGCTCGACCGGGGCACCGCCTGGCTGGACACCGGCACGTTCTCCTCCCTCATGCAGGCGTCCGAGTTCGTCCGGGTGATCGAGGAGCGCCAGGGCCTCAAGATCGGGTGCATCGAGGAGGCGGCCTGGCGCAACGGCTTCATCGACGACGACCAGCTGCGCGCGCTCGCCGAGCCGTTGACCAAGAGCGGCTACGGCGACTACCTCTTCGACCTCCTGGAGGCCTCGTGAAGATCCGACCGCTGGGCATCGAGGGCGCTTTCGAGATCACCCCGGTGCAGCACGGCGACCCCCGGGGCACGTTCCTCGAGTGGTACCGCTTCGACCACCTCGCCGAGGCGCTCGGGCACCCGCTGCGGCTCGCCCAGGCCAACATCTCGACCTCGTCGCGGGGCGTGGTGCGCGGCATCCACTTCGCCGACGTCCCGCCCGGCCAGGCCAAGTACGTCACGTGCACGCACGGCGCGGTGCTCGACGTGATCGTCGACATCCGGGTCGGCTCGCCGACGTTCGGCCAGTGGGAGGCGGTCCGCCTCGACGACGTCGACCGGCGCGCCGTCTACATCGCCGAGGGCCTCGGCCACGGCTTCTGCGCCCTCACCGACGACGCGACGCTGACCTACCTGTGCTCGGAGACCTACAACCCGACCGGCGAGCACACGGTCCACCCGCTCGATGAGGAGCTGGGCGTCGAATGGCCGACCGGGACGCCGCTGCTGTCCGCGCGCGACGACGCCGCGCCGAGCTTCGCCGACGCCCGCGCCCGGGGGCTCCTACCGGCGTACCCGGCGTGTCGCGCGTACTCGGAAGCCCTGCGTACCGCCGAAAAAGCGCAAGGGGCGCGATCACACTGACCACGGACGGCCTCGGCCGGCTAATGTCGGTGCATGGACCGGCGCATTTTCGGGCTTGAGACCGAGTACGGCGTCACGTGCACCTACCGCGGGCAGCGCCGCCTCTCTCCGGACGAGGTGGCGCGTTACCTGTTCCGTCGGGTGGTGTCGTGGGGTCGCTCCAGCAACGTGTTCCTGCGCAACGGCGCGCGCCTCTACCTGGACGTGGGTTCACATCCGGAGTACGCGACGCCCGAGTGCGATTCGATCGCCGACGTGGTCGTGCACGACCGGGCGGGCGAGCGGATCCTGGAAGGCCTCCTCGTGGACGCCGAGAAGCGGCTGCACGACGAGGGCATCGCCGGCGACATCTACCTGTTCAAGAACAACACCGACTCGGCCGGCAACTCCTACGGCTGCCACGAGAACTACCTGGTCTCGCGGCACGGTGAGTTCGGCCGGCTGGCCGACATCCTCATCCCGTTCCTGGTGACCCGCCAGCTCATCTGCGGCGCCGGCAAGGTGCTGCAGACCCCGCGCGGCGCGGTGTTCTGCCTGTCCCAGCGCGCCGAACACATCTGGGAGGGCGTCTCCTCGGCGACCACCCGGTCCCGGCCGATCATCAACACCCGCGACGAGCCGCACGCCGACGCCGAGCGCTACCGCCGCCTGCACGTCATCGTCGGCGACTCGAACATGAACGAGGTCACCACCCTGCTCAAGGTGGGCAGCGCCGACATCGTGCTCCGCATGATCGAGGCGGGCGTGGCCATGCGCGACCTGACCCTGGAGAACCCGATCCGGGCCATCCGCGAGGTCTCGCACGACATCACGGGCCGCCGCAAGGTCCGCCTCGTCAACGGCAAGGAGATCTCCGCGCTGGAGATCCAGCAGGAGTACTTCGCCCGCGCCAGCGAGTTCGTCGAGCGCCGGGGCGGCGACGCCGCCACCAAGCGGGTGATCGACCTGTGGGGTCGCCTGCTCGCCGCCGTCGAGTCCGACAACCTCAGCTCCGTCGAACGCGAGATCGACTGGGTGACCAAGCTCAAGCTCATCGAGCGGTACCAGGCCAAGCACAGCCTGTCCCTGTCCCACCCCCGGGTGGCGCAGATGGACCTGGCCTACCACGACCTGCGCCGCAACCGGGGCCTCTACGCCCTCCTCGAGAAGCGCGGCCAGGTCGACCGGGTCGCCACCGACCTGGACATCTTCGAGGCCAAGGAGACCCCGCCGCAGACCACCCGGGCCCGCCTGCGCGGCGAGTTCATCCGCCACGCCCAGGAGAAGCGCCGCGACTTCACGGTCGACTGGGTGCACCTCAAGCTCAACGACCAGGCCCAGCGCACGGTCCTCTGCAAGGACCCGTTCCGCGCCTACGACGAGCGTGTGGAGCGCCTCATCGCGAGCATGTGACGATGGTGGGGTGACGGAACCGGAGCGTGAGCAGCGGCCGAACCAGCTGCGGGAGGGCTACCTGCAGAAGCGGCGGAACAAGGTGCGCGAGGAGATCGAGCGCAACCGCCGCGGCGAGTACGTGGTGCCCACCTGGGTCCTGGTCGCCGCCCTGCTCCTGGTCCTGGCCGCCTTCGCGATCCTTTTGATCTTCTTCTGACGCCGGATCGTGGCAACTGTCCCGGAAAGGTCGCTGTTGCGTGCAAGAAACGGCCGCCACAGCGCGGTTTCCGCTCCGAGACGGCGATCTTGAGGTGCTAGGTGGTCAGCAGGGACGCCGCGTGGCGGCCCGCCGCGGCGCAGGTGAGGAAGTAGGCGTGGTCGGCGTCGAGGTCGCGGCCCATGGTCGACAGCTTCACCGGGAGCGCGCGCAGCGCGTCGTCCAGGCCGTCGGCGGGGACCGTGACCGCGCGGTGCGGCGGGCACAGCGGCGCGAGCGCCGCCGTTACCGCCGCGGCCAGGCCGGGCGCCAGGCCGTGGGGCACCACCAGGTCCGCGGGGGCCAGGGCCACCCGGTGGTACGCCGTGAGGCTGTGATGCGACACGCCCCGGTGCCGCTCGCGGGGGTCGGCGTCGGAGACGCGCAGGGAGCCGACCGGGCGCCCGCCGAGCGCGGCGATCGCGTTGACCGCCTCGCCCACGGCCGTGCCGGAGAACCCCCACGGCGTGCCCGTGCCGAGGTTGCCCGGCCCCTGACTGACGATCACCACGTCGGCGCGCAGGGCGTGCCGGGCAGCGAGCAGGCCGCTGTGGATGTTGGTGGCCTCCAGGTCACCGCCGAAGGCCTGCCCGACCGTGACGACGCCGCACAGCGAGGCCGCGAGCGCGTCCAGGGTCCGGGAGAACCAGGCCGGCAGGGCGCCCCCGTCGGTCATGACGTAGGCGACCCGCGTGGCGGGCGCGGTCGCGAGCACACCGGCGAGGATGGCGGGCAGGGCCGAGTGCAGGTCGGCGGTGACGACCGGCAGCCCGTCCAGCCAGTCGGCGTCCGCGAGGACCGCCCGGTGCGGGGAGTCCTCCTCGTCGGCGGCCAGCACGATGGTCTGCAGCGGCGTGTAGCGGGCCTTGACCACGTGGCCGGGCGCCCGCGGCGGGTCGGGCGGCAACCGGTCCGGCAGGGCCACCACCAGGGCGTACCCGCCGGTGCCGAGGCCCAGGGCCAGGGCGTTCGTGTTGAGCAGCACCCGGTCGCCCGTGACCGGGTCACCCACCAGGGTGGGGTACGCCACCGCCCGTACCGATGACGGGTCTGACGGGTCGCGGCGGGTGAGCGCCACCTCCAGCTCGACCGCTCCGGCCCATCGCCGTTTCACGGCGGTCACGGTTCCCTCACGCCAACGCACCACGGCGCCACGCTAGCCCACGCCCGGACGGCGGGGCTGCTAGCGTCGCTACCGTGTCCAAGACCCGGACCGAACGCTTGGTCAACCTCGTCATCTGTCTGCTGTCAACCCGGCGGTTCCTCACCGCCGCGCAGATCGCCGCGACCGTGCCCGGCTACGAGCACAACGCCGACGACAGTCGCGAACACGAGGCGTTCCAACGCAAGTTCGAACGTGACAAGGCCGAGCTGCGTGACCTGGGCGTGCCCCTGGAGACCGGCACGGCGAGCGCGTTCGACACCGAGCCGGGCTACCGCATCGCCCGCCGGGAGTACGCGCTGCCCGACATCCACCTGGAGCCGGAGGAGACCGCGGCCGTGGGCATCGCGGCGCGGCTGTGGCAGCACGCCGGCCTGGCCGCCGCGGCCACATCCGGCCTGCTGAAGCTGCGGGCCGCCGGCGTCGACGTGGACCCGCAGGCCACCCTGGGGGTGGAGCCGGTCGTCACGGTCGACCCGGCGTTCGGGCCGCTGCAGGCGGCCGCGCGGGAGCGGCGGGTGGTCCGCTTCGACTACCGCATCCCCGAGGACGACGCCGCGACGAGCCGGCGCCTGCAGCCGTGGGGCGTGGTGTGCTGGCGGGGCCGGTGGTACGTGGTGGGTCACGACCTCGACCGCGACGCGCCCCGCTGCTTCCGGCTCTCCCGCATCGTCGGCGGGGTGTCGCTGGTGGGCCTGCCGGGGGCGTACCGGCCGCCGGCCGACGTGAACCTGATCAACTACGTGGCGAACTGGGGCGGCCCGTCCGACCGCCCGGAGCGCGCCGTCGTGCTGGTGCGCCCGGGTCGCGCCGCGGGCGTGCGCCGGTTCGCCGAGCACCTGTCGTCGGACGCCGAGGGCGACCGCCTGGCACTGCGCTACGCCGACGCCGACGGGCTGGCCCGCTGGCTGGTGGGTTACGGCGCGGACGTGACCGTCCTGGAGCCCGACGAGGTGCGCAAGGCCGTCGTGGCCCGCCTGCAGGACCTGGCCGAGGAGCCGCAGGTCCTGCCGACCGTGCCGGCGGCGCGGGCGGTGCCGAGCGCGGCGGGAGCGGCCCGGTGACGGCCGCGGGCGGCGACCGGCTCGGCCGACTGCTCAACCTCGTGCCGTACCTGCTGGCCCGGCCCGGCATCGCCGTCGCCGAGGCCGCCGCCGACCTGGGCGTCACCGAGCGCCAGTTGCGCGAGGACCTGGAACTGCTGTGGGTGTGCGGTCTGCCCGGCTACGGCCCGGGTGACCTGATCGACATGGCGTTCGACGGCGACCGGGTCACCATCACGTACGACGCCGGCATCGACCGGCCGCTGCGGCTGACCCAGGACGAGGCGCTCGCGCTGGTGGTCGCCCTGCGGATGCTCGCCGAACTGCCCGGCGCGCACGACCGGGCGGCGGTGGAGAGCGCGCTTACCAAGATCGAGTCGGCGGCCGGGGACGCGGCGGCCGACCTGCCCGTCGCGGTGCGCCTGCCGCCGAACACCGCCAAACGCCTCGCCGATCTGCGCGCCGCCGTGCAGCGTGGGCACGCGGTGCGCCTGCGCTACTACAGCGCCACCCGCGACCGGGTCAGCGAGCGGGTGGTGGACCCGATGCGGGTGGTCGTCGCCGAGGGCCACGCCTACCTGGAGGCGTGGTGCCGCAGCGCCGACGGCGTGCGCCTGTTCCGGTTGGACCGTATCGACGAGCACACCGAGCTGCCCGAGCCGGCCGTCGTGCCGCCCGGGGCGGCGCCCAAGGACCTGCGGTCGGGCGTCTTCCAGCCGGGCACGGACATGCCGCTGGTCACGCTGAGCGTCGGCCGCTGGGCCCGCTGGATCACGGAGTACTACCCGTGCGAGAGCGTCGTGGAGGAGTCCCCGGAGCGCTGGCTGGTGTCGTTGCGGGCGGTGGACCTGGCCTGGGCCCGCCGGCTCGTCCTCGGCCTGGGCCCCGAGGTGTCCGTCGTGGCGCCTGACGAGCTGGCCGAGGCGGTGCGGGCGGAGGCGCGCGCGGCGCTCGCCGCGTACGACCGGGGCATAGCGGGCGTCGTTGCGGGGTAGGGTTGCCGCGTGGTCTGGTGGTTGGTGGGTGGGCTTGTCCTGATCGGCTTGGTGCTGCTCGGCGTCGTGACCGCGCCCGTGCTGCGGCGGTTGGCGCAACTGCGCAGCGCCGGCGTCCGCCTGCGTGAGCAGGCGGAGGCCGCCCAGGCGTTGCAGCCCGGCGTCGAGGCCCTGATCGAGCGCGCGGCGGGCCTCGAGGCGGCCCTCGCGCACGCCGCCGACCGCGCCGCGGCCCCCAGGCGGCCGAAAGATTCGTAATTAAGTTTCGGTTGGTTGACGCTCGCAATCTGATCGCGCAGACTTGCTCGACGTCAGCCGGCCGCCACGGCCGGTGCGGTGTCGGCGTGTCGTACGTAGGATGGACGCGTCGGCAGTTCAACAGCTGGGAGGTCGGCAAAATGGGCGCTTTGAAGCCGTGGCACATCATCGTGGTGGTGGTCGTGCTGGTGCTGCTGTTCGGTGCCAAGCGGCTGCCGGACGCCGCTCGTTCGCTCGGCCGCTCGCTGCGCATCATCAAGGCGGAGACCAAGGGCCTCGCCGACGACGACGTGCAGGGCAAGGCCGAGGCGCAGGCGGGTCGCCAGCCGTTGCCGCCGATCTCGGACGACCAGGCCTCGCCGCTGGACCCGGTCCAGCGCGTGCGCGACAACTGATCCTCGCGTCCGACTGTGGCAACCCGCAGACGCCAGACGCAGTTCCAGCGGGCCGCCGAGGGGCAGATGTCCCTGATGGACCACATCAGGGAGCTGCGTAGCCGGCTGTTCAAGGCGAGCCTCGCGGTCGTGATCGGCATGGCGATCGGCCTCGTGTTCGCCGAGCGCGTGGTCGAGTTCCTCACCAGCCCGTACTGTGACTTCGCGGTGGCGCACAGCGCCACGAAGGAGTGCACCTTCGGTCAGAGCCAGATGCTCGAGAGCTTCATGGTCAACCTGAAGGTGGCGCTCTACATCGGCCTGCTGATGGCCGCTCCCGTCTGGCTCTACCAGCTGTGGGCGTTCGTCGCGCCCGGCCTGCACAAGCGCGAGCGGCGCTATACGTACGCGTTCGTCGTGGTGGCGGCGCCGCTGTTCGCTCTGGGCGTGGTGCTCGCGTTCGTCGTGGTGGAGCGCAGCCTGCCCTTCTTCCTCGGCCTCGGTACCGAGTACACGAGCATCGTCAACATCGGCGGGTACTTCGACTTCGTCACGTCGATGATGCTGTACTTCGGCATCGGCTTCCTGTTCCCGCTGCTCGTGGCCGCCCTCAACATGGCCGGCATCGTCAGCGCGAAGCGGCTGCTGGGCTGGTGGCGCGTCGCGGTCTTCCTGATGTTCGTGTTCGCCGCGATCGTGACGCCGACGCCGGACCCGTTCAACATGTCGATCCTGGCGATCTGCATGTCGGTGCTCTACTTCGCCGCCGTCGGGTTCGCCTTCCTCAACGACCGCCGCCGCGGCCGCAACAGCATGTACGGCGACCTCGCCGACGACGAGATCTCGTCGATCGACGACCCCACACCGGTGTCGCCGGTCGACGGCCAGAACTGGGGTCGTGACCGCTACGACGAAACGCCCTGAGGTGTCTGAGCACCTCGCGGTTCTGCTCAACCCCAGCGCCGGCCGTGGCCGCCTGCGCGGCGGAGGCGTCGACGACGTCCTCGCCGCGCTGGCCACCGCCGGGCGTGAGGTGCGTGTCCTCGACGCCGCCGACGAGGCCGCCGCGCTCGCGGCGGCCCACCGGGCGGTGCGCGACGACGGCGCGTACGCGCTCGTCGCCGTCGTCGGCGACGGCACCCTCAACCTGGCCCTGCAGGCGGTGCCCGGCACCGACGTGCCGCTGGGCCTCGTCCCGGCCGGCACCGGCAACGACTTCGCCGCCCAGGTCGGCCTGCCCGCCGACCCGGTCGCGGCCGCCCGGGTGATCGCGACCGCCGTCAGCGGGGACCGGGTCCGTGACCTCGACCTCGCCCGCGTGGACGCCGCCGACGGCTACCGGCGCTGGTTCGGCGCGGTCCTCGCGGCCGGCTTCGACGCGGTCGTCAACGAGAAGGCCAACCGGATGCGCTGGCCCAAGGGCCCCCGCCGGTACGACCTGGCGATCGTGGCCGAGCTGCTGCGGATGCGTCCCCGCCGCTACACCCTGGTCCTCGACGGCGAGCCGATCGAGGTCGACGCGATGCTCGTGGCGGTCGGCAACACCGCCAGCTACGGCGGTGGCCTGCGCATCTGCCCGGCGGCCGACCCGACCGACGGGCTGCTCGACGTCGTGGTGGGCGCGCGCATGACCCGGCTGACCATGATGCGCATCAAGCCCCGCCTGTACCAGGGCACACACGTGGACCACCCGCTGGTCACCAGCTACCGCGCGGCGACCGTGGAGATCCATGCCGAGGGCATCACGTCCTACGTGGACGGCGAGCGGGCGTGCCCGCTCCCGCTGACCGTGACCAGCGTTCCGGCCGCCCTGCGGCTGCTGGCCTAGCCCAGCGCGAGGTTGAGCGCCAGGCTCAGGTCGTTGGGCTCGCCGGCCGGCGCGGCCGGCAGCACGAAGGCGCGGCACCCGGCGCCGACGGCGTCGGCGTCGGCGGGCGTGTCACCCACCATCAGGGTGCGGCCGGGGTCGGCGCCCAGCGCGGCGCACGCGAATGTGAACACCGCCGGGTCGGGCTTGCACCGCCCGAGGTCGCAGGACAGCGCCCAGGCGTCGACGTACTCCGCGAAGCCCAGCTCGGCGGCGAGCGGGCGCAGGTCGAAGCCGATGTTGCTGACCACGGCGACGGCCACGCCCGCCCCGCGCAGCGCCTGCAGCGTCGAGAGGGTGTCGGGGTAGAGCCGCCACCCCTCCGGGCGCAGGAGCCGGTCGTAGAGGGCGGTGGCGAGCCCGTCGATGCCCGTGTCCACGGTCTCCGCGAGGCCCTCGTACGCGGCGCGGTGGGCGTGCGGGCTGAGGTCGCGCTCAGCCCAGACCTCCATGAGGTGCGGCGGCACGCGGGTGGGCAGCGGCCCGCCGGCGCGCCCGGCCGTGACCAGCCGGTCGGCCAGCCCGGTCGCCTGGGCGGGGTCCATCGCGACACCACAGGTCCACGCGGCGCTCACCACCCAGTCCACCGGGTCCTCGACCTGGGCGATGGTGCCGTGGAAGTCGAACAGGACAGCGTCGGCGGGCCGGCGGTGGTCACGCAGCGGGGACGGTCGACTGCTTTCCGGCACGCCGTGCACCATACCTATGCCGTCCGACGGTGCTCCGCCCCGGGCGCCGGCCGAGCGTGGCCAACGTGCGATCTCCAGCTAGATTTGCGGTATGACGAGCCCCGCCGAGCGGTACGCCGCGGCCCGACGGCGGGCCGCCGTCGATGCCGAGTTCCCGCAGCTGGCCCAGTTCGCGCCTGAGCTCGGCTTCGGCATGGACCCGTTCCAGCGGGAGGCCTGCCAGGCCCTGGAGCGGGGCAGCGGCGTGCTCGTCTGCGCGCCCACGGGCGCCGGCAAGACCGTGGTCGGCGAGTTCGCCGTGCACCTGGCGCTGGCGCAGGACCGCAAATGCTTCTACACGACGCCGATCAAGGCGCTGTCGAACCAGAAGTTCAACGACCTCGTCGACCGGTACGGTCCGGCCAAGGTCGGTCTGCTCACCGGCGACAACGCGATCAACGGCGACGCGCCCATCGTGGTCATGACCACCGAGGTGCTGCGCAACATGCTCTACGCCGGCTCGACCGCGCTGCGTGACCTCGGCTACGTCGTCATGGACGAGGTGCACTACCTGGCCGACCGGTTCCGCGGCGCGGTCTGGGAAGAGGTGATCATCCACCTGCCGCAGTCGGTGAGCCTGGTGTCGTTGTCGGCCACCGTCTCCAACGCGGAGGAGTTCGCCGACTGGCTGGTCACCGTGCGCGGCAAGACCGAGGTCGTGGTGAGCGAGGAGCGGCCGGTGCCGCTGTGGCAGCACATGCTCGCGGGCCGGCGCATGTTCGACCTGTTCCACAACGCCGAGGCCGCCCAGATGCACGAGGTGCACCCGGAGCTGCTGCGCTACACCCGTGAGCTGGCCCGCCGGGCGGAGCTGACGGGCGCCGCGCGCGGCGGGCCGCGCGGTCGCGGCGCCCGTAACAAGGGCCCCAACCGGCCGGAGATCGTCGAGCGGCTGGACCGGGAGGGCCTGCTGCCGGCGATCGTGTTCATCTTCAGCCGCGCCGGTTGCGCCGCGGCCGTGCAGCAGTGCCTGCACGCGGGGCTGCGGCTGACCACGCCGGAGGAGCGCACCGAGATCCGCCACGTGGTGGAGTCGCGCACCGCGAACATCCCCGGCGAGGACCTGTCGGTGCTGGGCTACTACGAGTGGCTCGACGGCCTCGAGCGCGGCCTGGCGGCCCACCACGCCGGCATGCTGCCGGTGTTCAAGGAGGTCGTCGAGGAGCTGTTCGTGCGGGGCCTGGTCAAGGCCGTGTTCGCGACGGAGACCCTGGCGCTGGGCATCAACATGCCGGCGCGGTGCGTGGTGCTCGAGCGGCTGGTCAAGTTCAACGGCGAGGCGCACGTCGACCTCACCCCGGGGGAGTACACGCAGCTGACCGGCCGGGCCGGGCGGCGGGGCATCGACATCGAGGGCCACGCCGTGGTGATCTGGTCGCCCGAGATCGACCCGCGCCAGGTGGCCGGCCTCGCCTCCACCCGCACGTACCCGCTGCGGTCGAGCTTCCGGCCCTCGTACAACATGGCCGTCAACCTGGTCGGCTCGGTGGGCCGGGCGGCGGCGCGCGAGCTGCTCGAGTCGTCCTTCGCCCAGTTCCAGGCCGACCGCTCCGTCGTGGGCCTCGCGCGCCAGGTGGCCCGCAACGAGGAAACCATGCGGGTGTACGAGCTGGAGATGGGCTGCGACGACGGCGACTTCAGCGAGTACTTCGATCTTCGGGTGCGGATCGCGGAGCGCGAGAAGGCGGCCGCCCGCAACTCGGCGGCGTCGCGGCGCGCGGCCGCCCTGGACTCGCTGAGCCGCCTGAAGGTCGGCGACGTGATCCGGGTGCCGTCGGGGCGCCGCTCGGGCCTGGCCGTCGTGCTGGACCCCGGGGTCGGCGGTTTCGGCGAGCCGCGTCCCCTGGTGCTCACCGAGGACCGGTGGGCGGGCCGGCTGGGCGGTGGGGAGTTCACCTCGGCCGTGGAGGCGATCGCGCGGCTGCGCGTACCCAAGCATTTCAATCACCGCTCCCCGCAGGAGCGCCGCGACCTGGCCGCGAGCCTGCGCCAGGTGGCGCTGCCGCCCGGCCAGGCGCGTTCCGGTCGCACCCGGACCCGCGGCGGCGGTTCGGGCGACGACGCCGAGCTGCTCGACCTGCGCCGCGCGCTGCGCAAGCACCCGTGCCACGCCTGCCCGGAGCGGGAGGACCACGCGCGCTGGGCTGAGCGGCGTTCCCGGCTGGCCCGCGACACCGACGCCCTGCGGCAGAAGGTGGCCAACCGCACCGGCTCGCTGGCGCGCACGTTCGACCGGGTCTGCGAGGTGCTGCAGGAGCGCGGCTACCTGGCCGGCGGCACGGTCACCGAGCACGGCCGGACCCTGTCGCGGATCTGGACCGAGGCGGACCTGCTCGTCGCGGAGTGCCTGCGCCAGGGCGTGTGGGACGGGCTGGCCCCGGCCGAGCTGGCGGCCGCCGTGTCGGTGGTCATCTTCGAGGCGCGCCGCGAGGTCGACGAGCGGATCATGCTGCCGCGCGGTCCCGTGGCCGACGCCGTGGACGCCACCGTGTCGCTCTGGACGAGCCTGGAGGCCGACGAGAGCGGTCGCGGGCTCACCCCGACCCGCGAGCCGGACCTGGGCTTCGTGTGGCCGATCTACCGTTGGGCGCGGGGCGAGGCGCTGTCGAAGGTGCTCGCCAGCGGCCCGGACCTGGAGATGCCGGCCGGCGACTTCGTCCGCTGGGCGCGGCAGGTGCTCGACCTGCTCGGTCAGATCGCGGAGGCGGCGGGCGCCGAGTCGACGCTGCGGACGACGGCCCGCGCGGCCATGGACGCGCTCAACCGCGGCGTCCTGTCGTACACCTCGGTCCTTTAATGGCCGTCGATGCTTTGGCGACAGAAATGTCGGATATGGCAAGCGATGTGACGTGAACTTGCATCTTGCTTCCCGCTCCGGGAGGATTCCCGAGTTCAGCGATGATGTTCAACCCGGTGGCTGGGGAGCAATAGATGGTTGACCTCAACCAGTTTTCGTACGGCTGGCTCAACCCCGGCCTCGCCTACGCTTTGTCCGTCCTCGGCTCGCTGCTCGGCCTCATCTGCACGGCCCGCGCCCGCGGCTCCGCCACCACCGGCGAGCGCGCCCGCTGGCTGCTGCTCGCCGCCTGGGCGATCGGCGGCACGGGCATCTGGGTCATGCACTTCATGGCGATGCTCGGCTTCACCGTCCCCGGCATGCCGGTGCGCTACGACGTCGCGATGACCCTGGGCAGTTGGATCACCGCCGTCGTCGTCGTGGCGATGGGCCTGTTCATCGTCGGCTTCGGCAAGCCGTCGATCCCCAAGGTCATCGCCGCCGGCGTCCTGACCGGCGTGGGCGTCGCGGCGATGCACTACACGGGCATGGGCGCGATGCAGATGGCCGGCGTCATCGTCTACGACCAGACGTTGGTCATCGCGTCGGTGGTGATCGCGGTCGTGGCCGCCACGGTGGCGCTGTTCTTCACCATCACCCTGCGCAGCGGCCTGGCGATCGGCATCGCCGCCGCCATCATGGGCGTCGCGGTCTGCGGCATGCACTACACCGGAATGTTCGCCATGAGCGTCTACCGGCAGGTGCCCAAGGAGCCGATCGACGGCCTCACCCCGGTCAGCTTCATCGCGCCGATCGTGGTCTTCGTCCTGCTGGTGTCCATCTCGCTGTTCTACGCCCTGCTGAACCGCCCGCTGGACGACACGGACCTGCCGCTCATGGGCGCGCCGCCGCCGCCCGCGCCGGCGAGCCCGGGGATGCCGGAGCCGGTCTCGGCCGCGCCGAGCAACCGCCCGCGCAGCACGTACGTGCGGTCAAGCCGCTAGCCGCCACACGGTCGTCCGGGCCACGGGGGAGTCCTCGAGGACCACCGGCACGGCGATGTCCATGGTCGTGAGCTCGGTGAAGTGGGCCGTGGGCAGGTATCCGCGCCCCGGGTCGGACACGAGGACGTCGGCGCCGTCGCGCCCGACCCGCCGCAGGAACGCGAGCAGGGGCCGGGCGATCGCGGCGTTGTAGAAGGCGTCGCCGACGAGGACCACCTCGGCGTCACCCGTCGGGGTGTCGTGCGCGATCTCCTGGTGCCTGCCCACGACCGCCACGCCGTTGGCCCCCGCGTTGCGCTGTACGGCCTCCACGGCGCGCGCGTCGCTGTCCACCGCCTCGACGCGCGCCGCCCCGGCCCGGGCGGCCGCGATCGCGACCAGGCCCGATCCGGCGCCGACGTCGAGTACCCGCCGCCCGGCCACCACGTCCGGGTGGTCGAGCACGTACCGGGCCAGGGCGACCCCACCCGGCCAGGCGAAGGCCCAGAAGGGCAACGGCTCGTCACTGCGGTAGCCGCCCGCCCACAGCCCGGTCTCGGGCCCGGCAAGGTACAACCGGATCTCCGGTACGAGCGGGACAGGAGTGAGCCGGGTGTCCATGGCTCGATTCTGCTGATCCTCCATCCTAGGACGCCTTACAGGTGGTGGCTACCGCCACCACCGAAACAATCCCCGGAAAGCACCGGATCGCCGGCCATCGGCATCCGTGATTGGATCGAGGAACAAGGTCGACATCGAGGGGGAGCGAGTGACCAAACGGACGGAACGGCTGAGCCGCCGGGCGGCGCTGGGGTGGGGCGCGACGGCCACGGTCGGGTTGGCGCTGGGGCCGGCTACGGCGGCCCCAGCGGCGCCGGAGGCCGCCAGGTCAGCCGGGGGCGGTGCCGCGACCAGGATCGCCGCGAGCTACCGGCGCCACAGCCGGCGCGCGGGCGGCACCTGGTACGCGTACGGCAGCCTGGCCGGCGCGGGTCAGCCGGTGTTCAACCAGCGCGCGGACGAGGTCATCCAGGCGTACAGCGTCAACAAGGTCGCGGTAGCCACGGCGGTGCTGGACAAGGTCGACCGCGGCCTGCTCACCCTCGACCAGCGGATCGAGGTCACGTCCGCGATCGTCATCCCCGGCGGGGACGGCATCTTCAGCCTCGACGGGGCGTACCCGAGCTCGGTGACCCTGGGGCACGCCCTGGTCGCCCTGCTCACGGTCTCCGACGACACCGCGGTGCGGTTGTGCGGCCTGGTGTGCCCGGCCGCCGAGCTGAACGAGATCCTGGCCGCGAAGGGCTTCCTGTACACGCGGGTGGAGCCGGTGGCCAATCCGAACCGCTTCTACCTGGGCACCTCGACGCCCCGGGAGACGCACGACCTGCTGACCCGGCTCGTCGCCGGCGAACTGCTGTCGGCGTCGTCGACGGAGTTCCTGCTGAACGCGTTGCGGTCGCCGATCGCGTTCACTGACGGGATCCGTCGGGTGGCCTCGTCGCGGGAGCGCTCGCAGGTGGCGACGAAGGCGGGCTGGTATGACGGGGCGCGCCACGAGGCGGGCGTCATCTTCGACGTGTCGGGTGCGCCGGTGCTGACGTACGCGCTGTTCGGGTTCCTGGACACGGACGCGGACGATTTCGGGGCGACGCACCCGTTGGTGGCGGCCCGGTCGGTGATGGGCCGGGAGTTCCTGGACGCGGTGGCGACCGTGGACGTGTCGTCGTCCGTGCTCGCGCGGGGCGGGGCGGCGCCGGTGCGGTGGCCGGCTCCGGAGCACCGTCCGACGAACGGCGGCTGACAGACGCGAACGCGGGCCGGACATCCCCTCTACGGATGTCCGGCCCGCATTGCTGTTCAGCCGGCGGCGGCGTCGACGACGCGGCGGACCGGGCTGGCGAGGTTCCAGCGTTGCGCGAGGTCGATGAGGTGATCGGCGTCCGCGGGGGCGCTGGGCAGGGTGAGGTCGAGGACGGGCAGGTCGACGGTGGTGGCGACGCGGACGACGGGTCCGGCGGCGGCGAGGTAGTCGGTGGCGGCGCTGAGCTTGGCGCGTACGCCGGCGGCGAAGGGCGCGTCGGGTTTGTCGAGGGCGGCGACGATGTCGTCGAGGCCACCGAAGCGGGTGACGAGGCCGGCGGCGGTCTTCTCGCCGATGCCGGCGACGCCGGGCAGGCCGTCGCTGGGGTCGCCGCGCAGCGCGGCGAAGTCGGCGTAGTGGCGGGCGGGGACCTGGTAGCGGGTGGCGACGGCGGCCTCGTCGCAGACCTCGAGTTTGGCGACGCCCTTGCCGCAGTAGAGGACGCGGACGGGTGTGGCGTCGTTGACGAGCTGGAACAGGTCGCGGTCGCCGGTGGCGATCTCGGTGGGGCCGGGTTCGCGGGTGGCGAGGGTGCCGATGACGTCGTCGGCTTCGTAGTCGGGGGCGCCGATGGTGACGATGCCGAGCGCGGCGAGGACCTCGAGGAGGAGGGGGACCTGGGGGACGAGGCCGGCGGGGACTTCTTCGCCGCCGTCGGGAGCGAGACGGTGGCGTTTGTAGGAGTCGATGAGGGCGACGCGCCAGGCGGGGCGCCAGGAGAGGTCGAGGGCGCAGGCGACGCGGCCGGGTCGGCGGGTGCGGATGAGGGTGGCCAGCATGTCGAGGAAGCCTTTGACGGCGTTGACGGGGCTGCCGTCGGGGGCGCGGGCGGCGGACTCGGGCACGCCGTAGTAGGCCCGGAAGTACAGGCTGGCTGCGTCGACGAGCAGGAGTGGTCGGCTCTCGGTCACGGTGCTCAGCCTGGCATACGGGCACTGGTCACCGAAACCTAACGACCGTTAAGCTGTTGGGGTGACCGTTCCCCGCATCCTCCCGTCCGAGGAGGCCGAAGCCCTGCTCGACCTGGCGACCCAGCTGGCCGACAGGGAGCTGGCCCCACGCGCCGCGGCGGCGGAGGAGCGCGGTGAGTTCCCCGAGGACGTGGTGAAGCAGCTGGCCCGGTGTGGCCTGCTCGGCCTGCCCTATCCGGAGGAGTTCGGCGGGGGCGGTCAGCCGTACGAGGTGTATCTGCAGGTTCTTGAGGTCCTGGCGAGCCGGTGGTTGGCGGTGGCCGAGATCGTCTCGGTGCACACGCTGGCGTGTTACCCCCTGGCCGCGTTCGGTCGCCCCGAGCTGCGGGCCGCGCTGCTGCCGGAGCTGCTGGCCGGGGACAGACTCGGGGCGTACTGCCTGTCGGAGCCGGCGGGCGGGTCGGACGCGGCGGCGCTGACGACGCGTGCGGTGCGCGACGGGGACGGCTACGCCGTGACGGGCACGAAGGCGTGGATCACGCACGCGGGCCGGGCGGACGTGTACAACGTCTTCTGCCGTACGGGCGGGCCGGGCGCGGCGGGGATCTCGTGCCTGTTGGCGGACGCGCACACGCCGGGGATCGTGCCGCAGGCGCCGGAGCGGACGATGGGGCTGCGGTCGTCGCCGGTGGCGCAGATCGCCTTCGACGGGGCGCGCGTGCCGGGCGACCGGCTGATCGGCGAGGAGGGCCAGGGGTTCGCGATCGCCTTGTCGGCGCTGGACGGTGGCCGGTTGGGGATCGCTGCCTGCGCGGTGGGTCTGGCGCAGGGGGCGTTGGACTACGCGGTGGAGTATGCGCGGGGGCGCGAGCAGTTCGGTCAGCCGATCATCGATTTTCAGGGGATCGGGTTCCTGTTGGCGGACCTGGCGACGCAGATCAGCGCGGCGCGGGCGTTGACGTTGGCGGCGGCGCGCTTGCGGGACGCGGGCCGGCCGTACTCGTTGGAGGCGGCGAAGGCGAAGCTGTTCGCCACCGATGTGGCGATGCGGGTGACCACGGAGGCGGTGCAGGTGCTGGGTGGGTACGGGTATGTGGCGGACCATCCGGTGGAGCGGTATTTCCGTGAGGCGAAGGTGTTGCAGATCGTGGAGGGGACCAACCAGATCCAGCGTCTGGTGATCGCCCGAGGTCTGGCGCGCCGATCGGGTGGCGCGTAACGGGATAGGGCCGTGTAGGTTCGTCGCGTGGAGGAGATCGACCGGGCTATCGTGGCCGCGCTGACCACCGATGGGCGGATGTCCTATACGGACCTCGCCGAGAAGGTGGGTTTGTCGGTGTCGGCGGCCCATCAGCGGGTGCGTCGGCTGGAGCAGCGCGGCATTCTGCAGGGGTACGCGGCGCGGGTGGACTACCCGGCGATCGGGTTGCCGATGACCGCGTTTGTGGCGATTCGCCCGTTGGATCCGTCGCAGCCGGATGATGCGCCGGACCGGTTGTCCGTGTTGCCGGAGATCGAGTCGTGCTACTCGGTGGCCGGGGAGGACTTCTACATTCTGCTGGTGCGGGTGGGCACGCCGGCGGATCTGGAGCGGTTGCTGCAGAAGATCCGGCAGGCGGCGAACGTGACGACGCGCACGACGGTGGTGTTGTCGACCCCGTATGAGGGTCGCCCGCCGCGGGTCGGTGCCTGAGCGCGGTGAGAAGAGAGTCGCGCGAGCCGGCGATGACGGATGTCGCCCGGCTGGCGGGGGTGTCGCACCAGACGGTGTCGCGGGTGCTCAACGACCATCCGAGCGTGCGGGACGAGACCCGGGTGCGGGTGCGGGCGGCGATCACGCAGCTGGGCTACCGGCCGAACCGGGCGGCGCGCACGCTGGTGACGGGGCGTTCGCAGGTGCTGGGCGTGGTGGCGCAGTCCTCGACGTTGTACGGTCCGGCGTCGCTGTTGGCGGCGTTCGAGCAGGCGGCCGGGGCGGCGGGGTTCGCGGTGAGCGTCGGCAGCGTCCGTCGCCTGGACCGGCGTTCGGTCGCGGACGCGGTCGGTCATCACCTGGATCAGCGGGTGGCCGGCCTGGTGGTGATCGCCCCGGTGGAGTCGGCGAACGAGGCTCTGGACGACCTGCCGGAGGACACCCCGCTGGTGACGATCGACGGTGATCCGGAGCGGGCGGCGCCGTTGGTGACGGTGGATCAGGAGGCGGGGGCGTACCTGGCGACCCGGCATCTGTTGGACGCGGGCCATGCGACGGTGTGGCACGTGTCGGGTCCGGCGGACTGGTTCGACGCGCGCGGTCGGGTGGCGGGCTGGCGGCGCGCGCTGGAGGACGCGGGCGTGGAGGTGCCGCCGCTGGTGCCGGCGGACTGGACGGCCGCGGCGGGGCACCGGGCGGGGCAGATGCTGGCCCGGATGCCGGAGGTGACGGCGGTGTTCGCCGCGAACGACCATCTGGCGTTGGGGATTCTGCGGGCGTTGCACGAGCAGGGTCGGCGGGTGCCGCACGACGTGAGTGTGATCGGTTTCGACGACATGCCGGAGTCGGCGTTCTACATTCCGCCGTTGACGACGGTCCGCCCGGATTTCGCGGCGGTGGCGAAGGCGAGCCTGGCGTCGTTGTTGCGGCAGCTCGAGTCGGGGGAGCGCGGCGCGTTCCGGACGACGTTGGCGCCGACGCTGGTGACCCGGGAGAGTGTCGGTCGGCCGCGGCCGTGAGAGCGCTCAACTGACCGTTTTGTCCCCCGTGTGGGCGGGCGGGAGCAGCCTGATGCCTTGTGGCAGACCATTTCTCGGCTGTTGCCGGTACGTTATCGGACGCCGTTGACAGCGGCGATGTTAACGATAACACTCCCTCCAAGACGCGCCGCCACACGCGCGTCCTGACTCGGCCGAGCTTTTGGAGGTGGCACATGAGCGTCCCCGACCCCGTTGTGGTCGGCGTCGACTACGGCACGCTGTCCGGTCGCGCTGTCGTGGTGCGTGTCGGCGATGGCGCTGAGCTCGGCTCCGCCGTGCACGAGTACGCGCACGCGGTGCTCACCGAGGCCCTGCCCGACGGCACGCCGCTGGGTGTGGACTGGGCGCTGCAGGTGCCCAGCGACTACATCGACGTGCTGCGCCACGCCGTGCCGGCCGCGATCGAGGCCGCCGGGGTCGACCCGGCCCGGGTGATCGGGATCGCCGCCGACTTCACCGCGTGCACGATGGTGCCGACCCTGGCCGACGGCACGCCGCTGAGCGAGCTGCCGCAGTACGCCGGGCGCCCGCACGCGTACATCAAGCTGTGGAAGCACCACGCGGCGCAGGGGCAGGCGGACCGGATCAACGAGCTGGCCGCCCGGCGCGGCGAGGCGTGGTTGCCGCGCTACGGCGGGCTGATCTCCTCGGAGTGGGAGTTCGCGAAGGGCCTGCAGCTGCTCGAGGAGGACCCGGAGATCTACGGCGCGATGCGCCACTGGGTCGAGGCGGCCGACTGGATCGTCTGGCAGCTCACCGGTGAGTACGTGCGCAACGCGTGCACCGCCGGCTACAAGGGCATCCTGCAGGACGGGCAGTACCCGTCGGCGGAGTTCCTCGCCGAGCTCAACCCCGACTTCGCGACCTTCGTCGCCGACAAGCTCGACCACCCGATCGGCCAGCTGGGCGCGCGCGCCGGGTCGCTGACCGCGCAGGCCGCCGCGTGGACCGGCCTGCCGGAGGGCATCGCGGTGGCGGTCGGCAACGTCGACGCGCACGTGACCGCCGCGGCCGGTGACGCGCTGCGCCCCGGTCAGATGGTGGCGATCATGGGCACGTCGACCTGTCATGTGATGAACGGGTCGGAGCTGCGCGAGGTGCCCGGCATGTGCGGGGTCGTCGACGGCGGCATCGTGGCGGGCCTGTGGGGCTACGAGGCCGGGCAGAGCGGCGTGGGCGACATCTTCGGGCACTTCGTGTCCCGGCACGTGCCGGCCGACTATGTGGCGGCGGCACAGGCGGCCGGCATCTCGGTGCACGAGCACCTGACCCGCCTGGCGGCGGCGCAGCCGATCGGCGCGCACGGGCTCATTGCGCTGGACTGGCACTCGGGCAACCGGTCGGTGCTGGTCGACCACGAGCTGTCGGGCGTCCTCGTGGGGGAGACCCTGGCGACCAAGCCGGAGGACATCTACCGGGCGCTGATCGAGGCGACGGCATTCGGCACGCGGACCATCATCGAGACGTTCGCGAAAGCCGGCGTGCCGGCCGAGGAGCTGATCATCTCGGGTGGGCTGGCCAAGAACACCATGCTCATGCAGATCTACTCCGACGTGACGCGCCTGCCGCTGTCGGTGATTACCTCGGAGCAGGGTCCGGCGCTCGGTTCGGCGATCCACGCGGCCGTGGCCGCGGGCGCCTACCCGGACGTGCCGGCGGCGGCCGCGGTGATGGGCCGGGTGGCGCGCAACGTGTACACGCCGGACGAGGCGGCCGCGGCGGCGTACGACGAGCTGTTCGCGGAGTACACGACGCTGCACGACTACTTCGGGCGGGGCGCGAACAAGGTGATGCGCCGGCTGCGGGCGATCCAGCGCGCGGCGACGGCGAAGGTGGAGGCGACGGCATGACGCTCGCCTCCGCTGTGCGCGGCACGATCGCGGGCGTGCGCGCCACGGTCGCGGCGCTGCACGCCGAGCTGCCGCGCAACGAGCTGGTGGTGTGGACCGCCGGCAACGTCTCGGCCCGGGTGCCCGACGCGGACCTGCTGGTCATCAAGCCGTCCGGGGTGCGCTACGAGGAGATCACGCCGGACAACATGGTGGTGACCGACCTGGACGGGCGACTCGTGGAGGGCGAGCACGCGCCGTCGTCGGACACGGCCGCGCACGCGTACGTGTACAAGCACATGCCGCACGTGGGCGGCGTGGTGCACACCCACTCGACGTACGCGACGGCGTGGGCGGCGCGCGGTGAGGCGATCCCGTGCGTGCTCACGATGATCGCCGACGAGTTCGGTGGCGACATTCCCGTGGGGCCGTTCGCGCTGATCGGTGACGACTCGATCGGGCGCGGCATCGTCGAGACGTTGTCGGGCAGCCGGTCGCCGGCGGTCCTCATGCGCAACCACGGCGTGTTCACCATCGGGCGCGACGCCAAGGCGGCCGTGAAGGCCGCCGTCATGTGTGAGGACGTGGCGCGCACCGTGCACATAGCCCGCCAGCTCGGCACCCCGCTGCCGATCGCGGCGCCCGACATCGACGCGCTCTACGCCCGCTACCAGAACGTCTACGGCCAGGAGACCCCGAAATGACCACGGCGACCACGCCCCAGCTCTGGTTCCTCACCGGAAGCCAGCACCTGTACGGTCCGGAGACGCTCGGCCAGGTGGCCGACCAGTCCGCCCAGATCCAGCGGATGCTGGGTGACTCGGGCGGTCTGAGCGCCCAGATCGTCGGCAAGCCGGTGCTGACCGACTCGGCGGCGATCCGTCAGGTCATGCAGGAGGCGAACGCCGACCCGTCGTGCGTCGGTGTGATCGCGTGGATGCACACGTTCTCCCCGGCCAAGATGTGGATCACCGGCCTGGACGTGCTGCGCAAGCCGCTGCTGCACCTGCACACGCAGCTCAACGAGGCGCTGCCGTGGCAGACGATCGACATGGACTTCATGAACCTCAACCAGGCCGCGCACGGCGACCGGGAGTTCGGGTTCGTGCAGACCCGCATGGGCGTGCCGCGCAAGACGGTGGCGGGGCACGCGTCGGACCCGACGTTGGTGCGCCGCATCGACGAGTGGGCGCGGGCGGCGGTCGGCCGTGGTCACCTGTACGGGCTGCGGCTGGCCCGCTTCGGCGACAACATGCGTGACGTCGCGGTCACCGAGGGTGACAAGGTCGAGGCGGAGCTGCGCTTCGGCGTCTCGGTCAACACGTACGGGGTCAACGACCTGGTCGCCGTGGTCGACGAGGTCGCCGACTCCGACATCGACGCCCTCGTCAAGGAGTACGCCGAGGCGTACCGGCTGGCGCCGGAGCTGGCCAAGGGCGGGGACCGGCACGATTCGCTGCGCTACGCGGCGCGCATCGAGGCCGGCCTGCGCCAGTTCCTCACCGATGGCGGGTTCGGGGCGTTCACCACGAACTTCGAGGATCTGGGCGGGCTGCGTCAGCTGCCTGGCCTGGCCGTGCAGCGACTGATGGCGGACGGGTACGGTTTCGGCGGCGAGGGCGACTGGAAGACGTCCACGCTGCTGGCGGCTGTGAAGGCGATGGGGGTCGGCAGCGGCCGCGGCACATCGTTCATGGAGGACTACACGTACCATTTCGGTCCCGGCACCCCCAGGATCCTCGGGGCGCACATGCTGGAGGTCTGCCCGACCATCGCGTCCGCCCAGCCGTCCTGCGAGATCCACCCGTTGGGCATCGGCGGCCGCGAGGACCCGGTCCGGCTGGTCTTCGACGCGGCCGAGGGCCCCGGCGTGGTTATCGGTCTGGCCGACCTCGGCGACCGGTTCCGCCTGGTCGCCAACGAGATCACGGTGGTCGCTCCGAACGAGCCCCTGCCGAAGCTGCCCGTGGCGCGGGCGGTATGGGAGCCGGCCCCCTCGCTGGCGACCTCGGCCGAGTCGTGGCTGACGGCCGGTGGCCCCCACCACACGGTCCTCACCCAGGGCGTGAGCGCGGAGACCCTGCGCGACTTCGCCCAGATGTTGCACACGGAACTACTGGTGATCGACGAGAACACGACGGCGCGTCAGTTCGCTGATCACCTGCGGTGGAACCAGGCCTACTACCGACTGGCCCAGGGCCTGCCGGGCCGCGGCTGACGTTCCACGTCCCCTGAAGTAACACACCCCCCCGAGGAGAGAACAATGAGGTTCAAGCGGATCGCTATGGCGGCTACCGCCATCGCGCTCAGCGCGGCCATGGCCGCGTGTGGCTCCAGCGAGAAGGACGCCGACAAGCAGACCACCGGCGGCACCGAGGGCGCCCTCGTCGGCGTCACGATGCCGACCAAGTCGTCGGCCCGCTGGATCAGCGACGGTGACAACGTCAAGAAGCAGCTCGAGGCGCTGGGCTACAAGGTCGACCTGCAGTACGCGGAGAACGACATCCCGACGCAGGTCAACCAGCTGGAGAACCAGATCACCAAGGGTGCCAAGGTTCTGATCATCGCGTCGATCGACGGCACGGCGATCACCACGCAGCTGCAGTCGGCCGCCGACAAGAAGATCCCGGTCATCGCCTACGACCGGCTCATCCGCAACAGCCCGAACGTGGACTACTACGCCACCTTCGACAACTTCAAGGTCGGCGTGCAGCAGGCCACCTCGCTGCTGACGGGCCTGGGCCTGAAGAAGGCCGACGGCAGCGCCGGCGACGCCAAGGGTCCGTTCAACGTCGAGCTGTTCGCCGGCTCGCCGGACGACAACAACGCCACGTTCTTCTTCAACGGCGCCATGTCGGTCCTGCAGCCGCTCATCGACGCCAAGACCCTCGTGGTCCGCAGCGGCCAGGTCGACTTCAAGACCGTCTCGACGCTGCGGTGGCTGCCGGAGACGGCGCAGAAGCGCATGGAGGACATCCTCACCAAGACGTACAAGGGTGGTCTGAAGGTCGACGGCGTGCTGTCGCCCTACGACGGCCTGTCGATCGGCATCCTGTCGGCTCTCAAGAGCAGCGGCTACGGCACCGCCGGCCAGAAGTACCCGGTCGTCACCGGCCAGGACGCCGAGATCCCGTCGATGAAGTCGATCATCGCCGGTGAGCAGTACTCCACCATCTACAAGGACACCCGCGAGCTCGCCAAGGTCACCGTGCAGATGGCCGACGCGCTGCTCAAGAACCAGACCCCGCAGGTGAACAACACCAAGGACTACGACAACGGCAACAAGGTCGTCCCGTCCTTCCTGCTGGAGCCGATCATCGTCGACAAGACCAACTACGAGAAGGTCCTCATCGACGGCGGCTACTACACCAAGGACCAGCTGGCCTGATCCGGCTCGTCAGGGGTGCGGGCCGCGCGGCGGGCCGCACCCCTGACCTGTCCTTGAAGACGGGAAGTGACAAAGGGCATGACCGACGACATTCTGCAGATGTCGGGGATCACCAAGGTCTTCCCCGGCGTACGGGCACTGGAGGATGTGACCCTGTCGGTGCGGCGTGGCGAGATCCACGCCATCTGCGGCGAGAACGGTGCCGGCAAGTCGACCCTCATGAAGGTCCTCTCCGGCGTGTACCCGCACGGCTCGTACGACGGGCAGATCTTCTACGACGGCGAGGAGTGCCGCTTCGGTGGCATCCGCGACAGCGAGCACAAGGGCATCGTCATCATCCATCAGGAGCTGGCGCTGTGCCCGCAGCTGTCGATCGCCGAGAACATCTTCCTCGGCAACGAGCGGGCCCGCCGCGGGCTTATCGACTGGAACCGCACCAATTTCGAGGCGACCAAGCTGTTGGAGCGGGTGGGTCTGCGCGAGAGCGCGGTCACCACCGTCTCCGACATCGGCGTGGGCAAGCAGCAGCTCGTGGAGATCGCCAAGGCGCTCTCGAAGGAGGTGCGGCTGCTGATCCTCGACGAGCCGACCGCCGCGCTCAACGACGAAGACTCCGCACACCTGCTGGACCTGCTGCGCGGCCTGCGTAACCACGGCATCACCTGCGTGATCATCTCGCACAAGCTCAACGAGATCGTGGGCATCGCCGACCGGATCAGCATCCTCCGCGACGGCCGCATGATCGAGACGCTGGACCTGGCGACCGATGAGGTCA
The DNA here is from genome assembly GCF_039528515.1 of Luedemannella flava. Lineage (NCBI taxonomy): Bacteria > Bacillati > Actinomycetota > Actinomycetes > Micromonosporales > Micromonosporaceae > Luedemannella > Luedemannella flava. The sequence continues at coordinate 90,619 of NZ_BAAALT010000034.1, read as the reverse complement.
CCGAGGACCGGATCATCTCGGGCATGGTGGGCCGGGACCTGGAGCACCGGTTCCCGCCGCACGAGCCGAACAGTCCCGGCGAGGAGGCCCTGCGCATCGAGGACTGGACCGTGCACAGCCCGGTCCAGCACGAACGCAAGGTCGTCTCGGGGGCCAACCTGGTCCTGCGCCGGGGCGAGATCGTGGGCCTGGCCGGACTCATGGGCGCCGGGCGCACCGAGCTCGCGATGAGCGTGTTCGGGCGCTCGTACGGGTACAACATCTCGGGCCGGATCTTCAAGGACGGCAAGGAGATCACGTTGCGCAGCGTCCGCGACGCCATCGACAACGGCATCGCGTACGCGACGGAGGACCGCAAGCGCTACGGCCTGAACCTCATCCAGGACATCCAGCGCAACGTGTCCGCGGCCGGGCTGGACAAGCTCTCCAGCGGTGGCTGGGTCAACGACAACGAGGAACACAAGGTCGCCGACAACTTCCGGCGCAGCTTGAACATCAAGGCGCCCAACGTCAGCGCGGTGACGGGCAAGCTGTCGGGCGGCAACCAGCAGAAGGTCGTACTCTCCAAATGGATCTTCACGGATCCGGACGTGCTGATCCTCGACGAGCCCACCCGCGGCATCGACGTCGGCGCGAAGTACGAGATCTACACGATCATCAACCGGCTGGCCGACGAGGGTAAGGCGGTGCTCGTCATCTCCTCGGAGCTGCCGGAACTGCTGGGCATCTGCGACCGGATCTACACGCTGTCGGCCGGTCGCATCACCGGTGAGGTCTCCCGGGCGGACGCGACCCAGGAACGCCTCATGCAGTTCATGACCAAGGGAACGGAGTAGCTTCGATGAGCACCACCAACGCTGATGTGGCCCTGAGCGAGCAGGGCCTCAACGAGGCTGCTCCGCCCGGCAAACCGTCGCGCACCCGGTTCCAGTTCAACCTGCGCCAGAGCGGCATCTACTTCGCGTTCGCCGCGATCGTGGCGGTGTTCGCGGTGCTCACCGACGGTGACCTGCTGCAGCCGCAGAACATCTCGAACATCATCGTGCAGAACTCGTACATCCTGATCCTCGCGATTGGGATGATCATGATCATCATTGCCGGTCACATCGACCTCTCCGTCGGATCCGTGGTCGCGGTCACCGGCGCGCTGTCGGCCGTACTGATGGTCAACCACGATGTGCCGTGGCCATTGGCCGTGCTCATCACGGTCGTGGCGGGCGGCCTCATCGGCGCCTGGCAGGCGTTCTGGATCGCCTACTTCGGGATCCCGGCGTTCATCGTCACCCTCGCCGGCATGCTGCTGTTCCGGGCGATCACCATGATCACGCTCGGCAACCAGGGCATCGGCCCGTTCCCGGACGAGGTGCGCACCCTGTCCAACGGGTTCACCGAGGGCTACCTGGGCAACGTGGGGTTGGGCCCGCTCGGCGGCGCCGACCTGTTCAGCCTCATCGTCGGTGTCATCGCCATTGCCGGCATGGCCGCAGCCCAGTGGCGGGCGCGGCGCGCCCGCCAGGGCTACGACCAGACCGTCGAGCCCATCGGCATCTTCATCGCGAAGATCGTCGGCGGCGGCGTTGCGGTCATGTTCCTGGTCGTGCAGCTGGCCCGGTTCAAGAACCTGCCGTGGGTGCTCGTGCTCCTCGCGGTCCTGGTGCTCGGGTACTCGCTGCTCACCCAGCGGTCGGTGTTCGGTCGCCAGATCTACGCGGTGGGCGGCAACCTGCTGGCCGCGCAGCTGTCCGGCGTGAAGACCAAGTCGGTCGTGTTCTGGCTGTTCGTCAACATGGGCGTGCTGTCCGCCGTCGCCGGCGTCATCTTCGCCGGCCGGCTCAACCTCGCCCAGCCGACCGCCGGTAACTCGTTCGAACTGGACGCGATCGCGGCGGCGTTCATCGGCGGCGCGGCCGTGCAGGGCGGCGTGGGCAAGGTCGTCGGTGCCATCACCGGCGGTCTGATCATGGGCGTCATCAACAACGGCATGTCGCTCATGAGCGCGGGCCCGGACCGGATCATGCTCGTCAAGGGCATCGTCCTGCTCGCGGCCGTCGCGTTCGACGTGTGGACCAAGCGGCGCGCCGGCACCGCCCGCTGACATCCCGCATCTGAGGGCCCCGACCACTGGTGGTCGGGGCCCTCAGATGCGGCTTGCGTCCGACTTTTTCGTACTGACGAACCAAGCGTTCAGGTCGTGCGGTTCCAACTGCGTATGACCGGTTCGCCGTGCTCGTGACCCAGGACGCTGATGCTGGCCGTGTCCAGGTAGAACAGGCTCGCCTGGGCGATGGGCAGGCCCACCCAGCGGGCGCCGACCACCCGCAGGCAGTGCCCGTGAGCCACGAGCGCCACGTGGCCCACGGCGGCCAGCGGACGTACCCGGACCAGTAGCCGGTCGATGCGCGCGCTCACCTCGTCGGGCGTCTCGCCGCCCGGACACCCGTCCGTCCACAGCGACCAGCCCCGGTCCCGGTTGTGGATCTGGGCGCTGGTCAGGCCCTCGTACCTGCCGTAGTGCCATTCGGCGAGATCCTCGTCGACGGTGACGGCGGGTAGGCCCGCGAGGTCCGCGGTGCGCCGGGCCCGCAGCCGCGGGCTGGTCAACACCTCGGTGAAACCAACCCCGGCGAGTACGGGCGCCAGCGCGGCGGCCTGCTCGACCCCGCGCGGGGTCAGGTCAAGGTCGGTGTACGAGGTGTGCTGGCCCGAGCGGCTCCACTCGGTCTCACCGTGCCGGATCAGGTAGACGGTCCCCACCCGTCTGATTCTGAAGCACGAGCAGCGCCGCCGTGCGGGCCCGGTCGGAATGGCTGAGCACCTCGGTGCTGTCGACGAACTGGTCCACGGCGCCGACCAGCGGCAGCTCCCGTACCCGGGGGTCGGTGATCCGGGCGACCAGCGCGGCGCCGAAGCGGCCCGCGTCGAGCACGCCGTACGGGCGGTCGTGGAAGTAGCGCGTCGTCGGGTCCAGCGGCTCGGTCAGGCCCAGCTCGTTGTGGAGCTCGGCGATCATCTCGTAGGCCCGGCACAGACGCGCCTCGCGCGCCGCGTCGTGCCCGGCGGTCAGCACGCCCCACAGCGCCTCGGTCAGCTCCGATGCCCCCGCCAGCCGCCCGTACGCGGTGCCCAGCCACTTGCCGTACGGGGGCCAGCGGCGGTTCATCAGCAGGTACAGGCGCATCACGTCGCGGACCAGGCGGGCGGCGAGGACGCCGGCGCCGATCGGGTCGCCGGCCTCGGCGGCGCGGCCGACGAACGGCTCCTCCTCCGCGATGCGCTGCCACTGGCAGGCCAGCACGTAGCGCCACACGTCGTCGGGGTACCAGGCCAGGCGGGCGCGGACCGGTTCGAGTGCGCCAAGGCCGTCGTGGAAGACCTCGCCGCCGGTCACCTCGGCCAGCTTCTGCCAGGGCATGGCCAGCCAGTCCACCACCGTCGGCGGTTGGCTGACGTCGAAACCGACCATGTTGGCCCACCAGGCCGGCGGGCTGCTCAGCATGACCCGGTGCTGCACCGGCCCGTCGGTCGGGCGCATCGACGCCGACCCGCCGCCGGCGGACTCGAAGTTGGTGGGGTACCCCAGGAAGGTGCGCGGCAGCTGGTGGGCCAGCGCGGTGCTCAGGTCCCGGCCGTGGGCGCGCAGGTCGTCGCGGCGCAGGAACAGCAGCACCCGCGGGCCCCAGTCGTGGTCGGTGGAACGCGGCGAGTCGTAGCCCAGCACCTCCGAGCCCGGACCGATCAGCGCCGCGCTGTGCGGTAGCCCCGGGCACTGCGCCTCGAACAGCGGCCGGACCGCCTCGGTGTAGAACGCGCGGGAGAGGTCCAGTCCTGACACGAAGCCCATAGCACTACTGTGCCGGTTGCCCGCCAGCACGGTCATCCGGGGTGGTCTTGGCGGATGGTGACGGTTGTCGTTCAGGGGATGGTCATCCACGTCACGCTCCGGCACAATCGCGCCATGCGATGGTCAGGCGATCAGCGGGTAACGGACACCTTCTCCACAGCCGTCGCCCAGCTCGCCGATCCCCGCCCCCCGGTGCGCCTCGGCGGTCTGTACACACTGGAGTTCATCGGCCAGGACAACCCCGCCCAACGGCCCGCCGTTGCGGACGTCATCTGCGCCTACCTGCGCATGCCGTGGGCCGCCACCAACGACGACGTGCCGGTACGCCGGGCCGCGCAGCAGATCCTCGCCCGCCACCTGCGGCCGGTGCACCGGTTGGCGTTCTGGCCCGGCATCGGGCTGGACCTCACCGGCGCGCACCTGATCGGGCTGGACCTGACCGGCTGCCGGGTCGACGGCGTCGCGAGCTTCGACCGGGCCGTGCTGCACGAGTCGACGATGGCGCGCGGCACCGTGTTCTGCTCCGACGCCCGGTTCCGGGGCGCGGTGTTCACGTCCGACGCGTGGTTCGACACGGCGGTCTTCCACGCCGCCGCGCACTTCGAGACAGCCACGTTCCACGGTGACGCCTGGTTCGGTGGCGTCGACATCGCCAGCTCCGCCGGGTTCTCCGGCGTCGTGTTCAACGGTCACGCCTGGTTCGCGGCGGCCGTGCTGCGCGGCCGCGCCACGTTCAACGACGCGATCTTCCAGCGGTCGGCCGGGTTCCGGGGCGCGCGCTGCGACGACGGTGTCGTCCTCGCGGGCGCCACGTTCCGGGGTCCGGCGCGGGTGAGCCGCCGCGGCGACGGGTGGAACATCTGCCCGCCCGGCTGGCGGGTGGCGACCGATCCGGACAACGAGGCCGTCGGGCACCTGCACTGGGCGGGAGCGCTCGACTCACCGGACACCCGCAGCACCGTCGCGCCCGCGTAGCCCGCCCGTTCGCGGCATGCCCCGCGTGCGCGCGGGGTAGGCTCCGACCAGGACGCGGATACCTCTCATGAACGTCATCGTCTGTCAGCTCGTCGTAGCCGCCGCCCTGACACTGGGCGCGGGGACGGCCGCCGCCGCGCCCGTCCCGGACCAGACGGCCACCACCGTGACCGTCAACTTCGCCGCGAAGACGGTGAAGAGCGGGACGTCGGTCACCTTCGCCGGCAAGGTCGACCCGGCCTCCGCCGCGCGCACGGTATGGCTGCAGCGCAACGACGCGGGCGCGTGGCGCACGATCGGGACAGCGCGGACCGCCAGGGCGGCGTACAAGGTGACCATCAAGCCGGCGAAGGTGCGCACCGACAGGTACCGGGTGGTCGCGCCGGGAACCGCGAAGGCGAACACAGGCATCAGCCGGACCACGACCGTCACGGTCCGGGCGGCGACGGTGGTCCGCGGCAACCCGAAGGCGTTCGCCTTCATGTATCCGGGCCGCGCCCGGTGGAACCCGTGCACGCCGATCGGCTACCGGGTCAACCTCACGCAGGCGACCAGCGGCGCGCTGACCGACGTGAAGGGCGCCCTGGCCCGCATCACGGCCGTCAACGGGCTGCGCTTCGCGTACCGGGGCACGACAAACGTCATGCCGGGTGGCCGCAACGACACCTACCCCGGTGACACCCAGCTCGTGGTGGCGTGGGGTCGGCCCGGCAAGGACACGTCGGTGATCCCGGTCGGGGCGGCCGGTCAGGGGGGCGGGTCCACCTCGTCGGTCTACACCCGGTCGGGCACGACCGCGTGGCAGGTCGTCGAGGGGTACGCGGTCCTCAACTCCACCATGCGGTTCGCCCCCGGCTTCGGCGCCGGGCCGAAGACGGGCCTGCAGGGCACCCGGGGCCAGTTGCTGATGCACGAGATCGGGCACGCCGTCGGCCTCGGCCACCCGAAGATCAAGGACAAGTGGGAGATCATGTACCCGACGATGACCCGCAAGCCGGCCGTCTACGGCAAGGGCGACCAGGTCGGCCTGCGGGCGTTGGGCACGGGCGCCGGCTGCCTCTACGCCAGGGACCCGTCCCGCCCGTCGTAGGCGGTCACCGCCGGCGCGGGGCGAACGCGTACTTCGCCAGCGTGATCTGCTCCACCGCGCTGATCAGCGCGTACAGGACGATCGACGCGACCGTCACGATCGCCACCGCGGACCACATGCGGTCCAGCTCGAACGTGGTCAGCGACTGCAGCATCAGGTAGCCCAGCCCCTGCCCGGTGGTGAGCCACTCGGCCAGCAGCGCCCCGACCAGCGCCAACGGCGCGGCGATGCGGGCGGCCGCGAACAGCGCCGGCACGGCCGCCGGCAGCTGCACCCGCCACATGAGCGCGAGCTTCGTCCCGCCGTACGCCCGGATGAGGTCCACCGACGACGTCGGCACACTACGCAGCGCCAGTGACACGTTGACCAGCACCGGGAAGAACGTGACGATGCCGGCCACGACAGTGATCGCGACCAGGCCCCGACCGAAGATCAGGGCGATGAGCGGGGTCATCGCGACCAACGGCACGGCGCGCAGCGCCATCGCGATCGGCAGCAGCGTCTGCCGCACGCCGCGCCACAGCGCGAACACCACGGCCGTCGCCAGCCCGGCCACCGTGCCGGACAGCAGGCCGATCGCGGCGTCGCGGGCGGTGATCCGGCTCGCCTCCAACAGCACCGCGCGCTCCGCGTCGTGCGCGGGGTCGGTGAGGTAGGCGAGCACGTCGAACGGGCCGCGGGTGAGGAACGGGTCCAGCGCGAACCCCTTGACCAGCAGATGCCACACGGCGACCACGGCGCCCACGGACAGGACAGCACCGCCGAGCCCGGTCAGCAGCCGCACGCCGGCACGGCGCGGGGCGCTCATGCGACCACCCGCGGCGCCCAGGGGGTCAGCAAGCGTCCGACCAGGGCGGTGAGCCCGTAGGCGGCGCCGGAGAGGGCGGTCGCGACCAGGGCGATGCCCCAGGTGCGCTCCACGGCGAAACTCTGCTGCGAATTGATCATCGCGACGCCGAGGCCGGACTCCGCGCCGAGGTACTCGCCGATGATCGCGCCGAGCATGGCGGCCGGCGCGGCGATGCACAGCCCCGCGAACATGCTGGGCAGGCAGGCGCGCAGCCGCACCTTCCACAGCTGGGTCCAGCTGCCCCCGCCGTACGCGCGGATGAGCTCCAGGCTGGTCTGGTCCGCGTCACGCAGCCCGACCAGGGTGCCGATCAGGGTGGTGAAGATGACCGACAGGGCGGCCAGGATGACCTTCGGGGTGTCCTCGGTGAACAGGATCGCCAGCACCGGCCCGATCGCGATGACGGGCAGGCAGTAGCTCGCCAGCGCCACCTGCAGCAGCGCCCGCTCCAGCAGCGGCACCTGGATGAACGCGACCGCCAGCACGATCGCGATGACGTTGCCGATGAGCCACCCGAGCGACGCCTCGCGCAGGGTCGTGACCACGTTGGGCAGGTAGAAGTCCAGCCCGTCCGCGACCAGCTGACGCGCGATCGCCGTCGGCGGCGGCACCGCCTTGTTGTCGGCGAACACCGTGCGCCCGACGACCTCCCACGCCCCGACGACCGCCACCACACCGATCGCCCCGGGCAACCACCGCCTCACGTCGCACCTCCGAACAGCAGGGCGCTGAGCTGGTCCTCCAGCTCATGGAAGCGGGCCGTGCGGATCATTTCCGGGGTACGGGGCCGGGGCAGGTCGATCGGGACCGTGGCCACGATCCGGCCCGGGCGCGGGCTCATGACGGCCACCACGTCGGCCAGGAACACCGCCTCGGCGATCGAATGGGTCACCAGCAGGGTCGTGGCCGCGCGCTCGCTCCAGACGCGTTGCAGCTCCAGGTTGAGCCGCTGGCGGGTCATCTCGTCGAGCGCCCCGAACGGCTCGTCGAGCAGCAGGATGCGCGGCTCGACGACGAGTGCGCGGGCGATCGCGACCCGCTGGCGCATCCCGCCGGACAGCTGGGCGGGTCGGGCCTGCTCGAAGCCCTCCAACCCGACCAGCTTGATCAGGTCGGTGATCGCCGCGTCGTCGACGCGTACGCCGCTGACCTCCAGCGGCAGCCGGATGTTCGCGCGCACGGAGCGCCACGGCAGCAGCGCCGCGTCCTGGAAGGCGATGCCGAGCTCGTGCTTGCGTCGGGTGGCCGCGGGCGACTCGCCGTGCACGAGCGCCTCGCCGGAGGTGGGCTGGTCCAGGTCGGCGAGGATGCGCAGGATCGTGGACTTGCCGCAGCCCGAGGGTCCGAGGAGCGCGACGAACGCGCCGGACGGGGTGGCCAGGTCCACCCCGTCGAGCGCGGTCACCGTGGACCGACGGATCGTGAAGCGCTTGGTCAACGCGCGCAGCACGATGCCGTCGGCCGCGTCCCCGGTGGTGCCGGTCAGAGCAGCCCCTTGAGGGTGGGGTTCTCCGTGTAGACCTCGGTGAGCACGGACATGTCGAACAGCTGCTCCCTGGTGACCGTGACCCCGGCCAGGGCCAGCGTCGCGATCGTCTCGGCGATCTTCGCGTCCGTGATGGTGAACAGCCCGTTGGCCTTCGTCTCGTCGGTGGCCACGACGGTGTTCTGGGCCTGCGACTCGAGCACCTGCTCGGCCTCGTCGAGGCCCAGGTCCTTGCCGTACTTGGTGGCGGCGAGGTTGGCGCCCAGCTTCGGGTCCTTGACCGAGTCGGCCCAGCCCTTGATGTCGCCGATGAGCATGGCCTTGATGTGGTCGCGCTTGCTGGTCAGCGAGTCCTTGCGGACCACGTACACCTCGGACACCATCGGGTACCCGTGGTCGTTGAGCAGCATCACGGCCGTGTCGTGGCCCTGGGTCTTGAGCAGGTTGGGCTCGTTGGTGAAGAACGAGAACCAGCCGTCGACCTCCTTGTTCACCAGCGGGGCCGGGTCGAACTGGGCCGGCACCTTCGTGATGGACGCGGGGTCGAGCTTGTTGGCCTTGAGGAACGCCGTCCACACCGGCTCATTGGTGGCCTGCACACCGATCTTCTTGCCGACCATGTCGGCCGGGCTGTTGATCGGCTTGGACGCGAGGCTCATGATGCAGAACGGGTTCTTCTGGTACTGCGCGCCGATGATGATCAGCGGGGCGCCCTTGAGGATCGCGGCCGCGGTGATGTCGGGCGAGGAGATGCCGACCAACGCCTTGCCGGCCGCCACGACCGAGTCCTGGCTGACATTCGGGCCGCCCGCCATGAGGTTGACCGAGGTGAACCCGGCCGCCGCGTAGTACCCCTTGGTGTCGGCGATGTACTGGCCGGCGAACTCGACGTTCTTGATCCAGGAGAGCTGGTAGTCAAGGGTGCCGAGGTTCTTGGGGCCGCTGGGGGTCGCGGGGGTGTCGTCGTCGCCGCACGCCGCGAGCAGCGTGGGCACCGTGCCGACGACGGCCAGGCCGGCCGCCGCGCGGATGCTGTTCATGAGAAGGCTGCGCCGGTCCATCGTGTACGCCATGGCAACGCTCCAGGGTCTTCTAGATCACCAAGGACCCGACGGTAACCAGAGCGCGTTTCGCGTTAAGGACGTCGCGTTTCCAGCCTGTTGCCGCTGCCGAATTGTGATCCGGACGGCGGTCACTGACGCGTGTACCGCGCGTACTGGTCGTCGCCGTCGATCGTCAAGGTCGTTGCCGAGCAGGTGTAGGTCACCGACCAGTCCACCCAGATGGGACCGTTGATCTGGTTGGTGACGACATGGTTGCGGTAGAAGACATTGGTGCCCGACGACGTCACACCGGTCTGGGACAACGCGTCACCCGAGACGGTGTAGTCACCGCGACCTGATCCGGCGATGCGGCGGGCGAGCAGGTCACCGGTGGAGGCCCGGCCTTCGAGCGTCAGGTCGGCGGTCCCGTGGAACGTCCCGTCCGCGCGGAACGTCACCAACTGCCCGCCCTGCACCAGCGACATCCGTACGGTCCCGACGCCCGTGACGGTTTCGTCGAGGCGGTAGTAGTTGAGCAACCACGAGCCCACTATGCAGGGCGGCGCGGCCGCGGTCGTCTCGATGGCCGTGGTCGTGACGGCGGCACGGGTGACGACGGGCGGTTCGTGGACGATCGGAGTGTCCGTCGTGATCGCAACGCTTGGCGGCGGGACGTAGGTGACGGTAACCTCCCGCGTCGGTTCCTCGTCGGAGACCAGCGCCGACCGGATGCCCAGCACATCGGCGACGAAGCCGGTGAACAGCAGAACAACGGTGGCCGCCGCGCTGACGACCCCGACCGCCTTCGTGCGCTGGCGCTCCATGTCCATCACCGTAGGTGCGGCGCGTTGACCCAAGCATCGACCGCCCGACGCGTCTGCGCGACCCGAGCGCTCAGCGGCCGGATACGAGCGCATGCCGGGCGTGGCACGTTCGGTCAGCCCCGCAGGTAGGCGAGGACCGCGAGGACCCGGCGGTGGGTGTCCTCGGCGGGCGGCAGGTCCAGTTTGGTGAGGATGCTGCCGATGTGCTTGGCTACGGCCGCGTCGCTGACCACCAGGTCGCGTGCGATCGCGGCGTTCGACCGGCCCTCGGCCATCAGCGCGAGGACCTCCCGCTCGCGCGGGGTGAGCCGGGTGAGCGGGTCGCGGCGACGGCCCAGGAGCTGGCGGACCACCTCGGGGTCGATGACCGTGCCACCGTCGGCGACCGCCGCGACCGCGCGCACGAAGTCCTCCACGTCGCCGACCCGGTCCTTGAGCAGGTAGCCCACCCCGGCCCCGGGCGCCGACGCGGCGTCGAGGAGTTCCACGGCGTACGTCTGCTCGACGTACTGGCTGAGGACCAGGATGGACAGTGACGGGTCCGCGGCCCGCAGCGCCACGGCCTCCCGCAGTCCTTCGTCGGAGAACCCGGGCGGCATGCGCACGTCGGTGACCACGATGTCGGGCCGGTGCGCGGCGACCGCGGCGCGCAGTGCCGGAACGTCGCCGACGGCGGCGCACACCTGATGGCCGAAGCGTTCCAGCACGCCCACGAGCCCTGCGCGGAGAAGGACGGCGTCCTCGGCCAGGACGATCCTCAGCATGGCAGCTCCGCGCGCACCAGCGTCGGACCGCCGGGCGGGCTGGAGATGAGCAGCCGCCCGCCGGCCGCGTCGACCCGGTCGCCGAGCCCGGTCAGGCCCGTGCCGGCGTCGGCGTCCGCGCCGCCGACGCCGTTGTCGAACACATCCTGGAGGTAGATGTCGCCGTGCAGGCGGCCACGCACCCGGGCCCGGTCGGCCCCGCTGTGCTTGGCCACGTTGGCCAGGGCCTCGGCGGCCACGAAGTACGCGGTGAGCTCCACGGCGGCGGGCAGCCGGTGCGGCAGCTCGATGTCCACGTCGACCGGCACGACGGAACGGCCGGCCAGATCGCGCACGGCGGCGGCGAGGCCCCGGTCGGTGAGCACCTGCGGGTGCACGCCCCGGATCAGCTCCCGCAGCTCGGCGAGGGCGAGTTTGGCCTGCTCGTGAGCCAGGGCGACCTGTTCGGCGGCGGGGGAGTCCGGCGGCAGATCCAGTCGGGCCAGGCCCAGCGCCATGGTGAGCGACACGAGGCGCTGCTGGGCGCCGTCGTGCAGGTCGCGTTCGATGCGCTGGCGCTCCGCGCCGAACGCGTCGGCGAGCCGGGCGCGCGAGCGGGTCACCTCGGTCAGCTGGGCGCCCAGCTCCGTGTCGCGCGGCGACAGGACCGCCCGGGTCAGCGCGGCACGGGCGCCGGCCCACGCGGTGATCGGGTACGCGGCGAAGGGCAGCAGCGCCAACCCGACCACGACGAAGACGGCGCCGGCGAGGGGGTCCATGTCCGGCCCGTACAGCGGGGTGGCGGCCAGCGCGACCGGGATGCCGAGCACCGCCGCGACCATGCCCGCGTCGATCCAGCAGAGCGCGACCAGCGACACGACCGTGTAGCCGAACTCGCGCCAGGTCGCCTGCTCCCGCAGCCTGGTCAGCAGCCAGGGCCGCAACCCGCGACGCGGCGGGCGCCGGTGCGGGTCCTCGGCCGGGTCCATGTCGACCAGCCGCAGCCGCCAGCGCTCGAACCGGGCGAACACGATGCCCGACAGCGCGATCGCCACGAACGCGACCAGCCCGATCAGGACGAAAAGCAGCAGAACCCCGCCGACGAACAGGGCGAACAGGGTCGCCGCGGTGGCGGCGCCCAGGGCGATGCCGCACAGCAGGTACAGCAGCGACCGCCACGGCCACGACGAGGCGAGGAACCGCAGCGGTCGCAGCGTGATCGCCTGCCAGGCACTGCGTGGTCGCACCCGTCGACCGTATCCGGCGGGGCGGCGCCGCGCGGTAGCGCCAGGTCTACCGTCGGTTCTCACCCCCGCGCCAGTGCGCTCGTACCCGGCCGGCCGGTTGGCTGGGCGGGTGCTGACGAATGCGTACGCCGTCCGGTTGCGGGCGGTGCGGAAGGTGTACGGGACGGGTGAGCGGGCGGTCGTGGCCCTGGACGGGCTCACCGCCGACTTCGCCAACGGGACGTTCACGGCCGTGATGGGCCCGTCCGGGTCGGGCAAGTCGACGCTGCTGCACTGCGCGGCCGGCCTGGAACGGCCCGACGGCGGGCAGGTGCTCATCGACGGGACGGACCTGGGCCCGCTGAGCGAGCGGCGGCTCACGGTGCTGCGGCGCGAGCGGGTGGGCTTCGTGTTCCAGGCCGCGAACCTCATCGCGTCGCTCACGGCCGAACAGAACGTCGCGCTGCCCCTGCGGCTGTCGCGGCGCCGCCCGGCCCCGGCCGACATCACCGCGGCCCTGTCCGAGGTGGGCCTGGCGGGCCGGGCGGGGCACCTGCCCGCCGAGCTGTCGGGCGGCGAGCGGCAGCGGGTGGCGCTGGCCCGCGCGCTGGTCACCCGGCCCGCGGTCGTGTTCGCCGACGAGCCGACCGGCGCGCTGGACTCGGCCGCGTCGCGGCAGGTCCTGGCGCTGCTGCGCGGGCTCGTCGACCGGCACGGGCACACGGTCGTCATGGTCACCCACGATCCGCTCGCGGCCGGGCACGCCGACCGGGTGCTGTTCCTCGCCGACGGCGCCCTGGTCGACGAGCTGGCCGGCCCGCTGTCGGCCGAGGGCGTGGCGGGCCGCATGGCGCGGCTGGAGGTGGCCCGGTGACCGGCCTCGCCACCGCCACGCTGCGCCGGCGTTGGGCGGCGTTCGCGGGCATGTTCGTGGCGCTCGCCCTCGGCGTCGGGCTGGTCACCGGCACCCTGCTGCTGATCACGTCGGCGAACGCCCAGGTGCCGCCGCGCCTTTCGGGCAGTCCGGTGCTGGTGCAGAGCCCCGCCGCTGCGGACAACGACCTCGGCTTCACCGAGTACGTGCCCTGGTCGGCCGCGCGGACCACGGAGCTGGTCGGGGCGTTGGCGCGGGTGCCGGGCGTGGTCGCCGCGATCCCGGACCGCACGTTCTACGCCCAGGCGGTCGTGGGCGGGCGGCCGGTCGGCGACCCGCACCCGCTCGACCCGCAGGGTCACGGCTGGGCGAGCGCCGCTCTGCGCCCGTACCCCCTCATTGAGGGCAGGGCGCCCGCCGCGGACGGTGAGGTGGTCCTCGGCCGCGACGCCGGCGCGCCGGTCGGGGCCACCGTGCAGGTGCTCACCGGAGCCGGCCCGGCGCCCTACACGGTCACCGGCCTGATCGACGGCCCCGGCGTGTATCTTCCCGACGCGACCGCCGCCCGGCTCGCCCCCGGGGTGCGACTGATCGGGCTGCTCGTCGACGGGCCGGCCGACGAGGTCGCAATGGCGGCCGCCGCCGTCGCCGGCGACGGGCGGGTCCTCACCGGCGAGGCACGCCGGGACGCCGAGGCCGAGGCGTACGCCCGGCTGCGGTGGATCGGCGCGCAGATCCTCATCGCCGTCGGCACCCTGGCCGTGTTCGTGTCGGTGTTCATCGTGGCGTCGACGTTCGCGTTCACGGCCACGCAGCGCCGGCGCGAGCTCGCCCTGCTGCGGGCCGTGGGCGCGACGCCCGGCCAGGTGCGCCGGCTGCTGGGCGCCGAGGCGCTCGGGGTGGGCCTGGTCGCGAGCGCGGTGGGCGTGGCGCTCGGCGCGCTGGCCGCGCCGTGGGCTGGCGACGCGCTGGTGCGCGCCGGCCTGGAACCGGTGGGCTTCACGGTCGTCGCCGACGTCGCGGCCCTGGTGGCGGCGTACCTCGGCGGGGTGGTCGTCGCGCTGGTGGCCGTGTGGGCGGTGGCCCGCCGGGCGGCGCGGGTGCGGCCCGTGGCCGCGCTGCGCGAGGCGACCGTCGAGCGCCGGCCGATGACATGGTCGCGGTGGCTGGTCGGCGGGGCGCTCACCGTCGGCGGCCTCGCGCTCGTGGTCGGCTCCGCGTTCGCGGAGCCGGAAAACCTGATGAACACCTCGTTGTACGCCGCGATGGCGCTGATCCTGGGGCTGGCCGCGCTGGCGCCGGTGGTCGTCGGGCCGCTGGTGCGGGTGCTCACCTGGCCGTTCACGCTGGGCCGGGGCGCGACCGGGACGCTGGTGCGCGGCAGCGCCGCGCTGGCCGTGCGGCGCACCGCGGGCACGGCCGCGCCGGTGCTGCTCACGGTCGGCTTCGCCACCCTGATCCTGGGCTTCGCCGCCACCATGACCGCCGCGTACGGCGTGGGGGAGAAGGAACGCACCGGCGCCGGGGTGATGGTGCGGCCCGACACCGTGCCGGGACTGTCGGACGCGGCGGCCCGGGCGGCCGGTGGGCCGGCGCCGCTGCCCAGCGTCGTCTACGACGCCTCCCGGGGCGCGGTGGACGTGACCGGCATCGACGCCGTCTGGCGCGGGGACCTGCTGACGGCCACGTCCGGCAGCCTGGCCCGGCTGGGCACCGACCCGCGCGGCGTGGCCGTCGTCGGCTGGCTGGACTGGGCGGTCGGGTCGACGCACGAGCTGACGCTCGCCGACGGCGCCCGGGAGACGGTCACGGTGCTCGCGGTCGTCGAAGCGGCGCCCACGCCGGTCATCATGTCGCGGGCGACCGTGCGCGCCCACGACCCGTCGGCGCTGGCGCCGGTGGCGTACGTGCTCGACGGGACCGCCGCGACCACGCAGGCCCGCCTCGGCGGTGGCCTCGGGGCGCGGGCGGTCGACCTGACGGCCGACTCCGGTGGCTCGGACGCCGAGGAGGACCGGCTCGTGCAGATCTTCGTGTGGATCCTCGTCGCGGTCGCCACCGGGTACACCGGGCTGTCCATCGCGACGACGCTGCTCATGGCCGTCGTCGGGCGGGCCCGTGACCTGGCCCTGCTGCGCCTCGCCGGTGCGAGCGCCACCCGCGTGCGCGGGCTGGTCGCGGCCGAGTCGGCGCTTGTCGTGGCGGTCGGCACCGTCCTGGGCCTGGCGGTCGCGCTGTCCTCGCTGGCGGGCCTGCGGGCGGGCTTGAGCGCGTCGATCGGCGCGCCGGTCGACCTGATCGTGCCGTGGGCGTCGGTGGCGGCGGTGGTCGGGTGCTGCCTCGCGCTGGCCATCGGGGCGGGGACGCTGTCGGCACACCTTGCTCTGCGCACTCCGGCGGTCCGGTCATCCGAATAGGACGCTGAATCGTTCCCCGGTCGACGGCCGCGTCGCCGGGGAACGGGTCTAGCATGGGCGCGGGTCCACAGGGGACCGCCCGCCGCGAACGGGCATCAACGGGTGAGAGGGGTCGTCCGGTGACTGCTGAGGAGACGGACGCGACACCGTCGTGGATGCGGATCCCGGCCGATGCGGACCCGGACAGCTCCGGGGCGCGCATCGACGTCAGCGTCGCCCACCCAGCCCGCCGCTACGACTACTGGCTCGGCGGCAAGGACAACTTCCCCGCTGACCGGGCGTCGGGCGACCAGATCGCGGCCGCGTTCCCGACCATCCGCCTCGCCGTGATCGAGAACCGGGCGTTCCTGCGCCGCGCGGTGACCTACCTGGCCCGCGAGGCCGGCATCCGGCAGTTCCTCGACATCGGCACCGGCATCCCGACCGCGAACAACACGCACCAGGTCGCGCAGTCCATCGCGCCGACCTCGCGCATCGTCTACGTCGACAACGACCCGATCGTGCTGGTGCACGCCCGCGCGCTGCTCACCAGCTCGGATGAGGGCGCCACCGCGTACATCGACGCGGACCTGCGCGACCCCGACAAGATCCTCCAGGCGCCGGAGCTGACCGCCACGCTCGACCTGAGCCAGCCCGTCGGGCTGATGCTGGTGGCGGTCATGCACTTCATCCTCGACGAGGACAACCCGTACGACCTGGTGGGTCAGCTGGTGAGCGCCATGCCGTCGGGCAGCTACCTGACCGTCACCCAGGCCACCAACGACTACCTGCCGCCGGAGAAGATCAAGGAGATCAACGCGGTCGGTCAGCGCACCCGGGTGCCGGCGCGGATGCGCTCCAAGGAGGAGTTCGCGCGGTTCTTCGACGGCCTGGAGTTCGTCGAGCCCGGCATCGTGTCGGTCGCCGACTGGCGCGCCGAGAACGAGCCCCAGCCGCGCCCCACCGCCGCCGAGGTCTCCGGCTACGGCGCCGTCGCCCGCATCCCCTAGCTCCCGGCGCGCCACGGGTGGCGCGTTGATCAGGCGGTCAGCGTCAGCGTAGAGATCGCGATCTCCGGTGCGAATGTGCAGTCCGATCACCGGTGGTTGGCGTGCGTCGGGCCATGATCGGCGAACGCGGTGCGAACGCGTAGTCCCGACGGCCCAATAATCGACAAATCGCCCAACCCATGTCGTGGAGATCGCCGTCTTCCGTGCGAGACCGCAGCCCAGCCCCACTCCTGCACAGAAGACTCAGATCTTGGGCACGCTGGGCCAGGCCATGCGCAGCGACCGCACCTCTGAACGTCGGCATGCTTCGGCACCGGGACCGTGTCCGCATCACGGGTGCGCTGTGCGGACGGCGACCTCCCCCTTCTCGATTACCCGGCGTGATCACCAAGGTCGCGCGCCATTGATGTGCCCGTTGCTATAGTGTGTGCAACACACTATAGTGAGTGGCATGTACGACGATGAACTGCGCGGGATGCATCTGCAGGAGCTGCGACGGGGGACCGTCGTGCTGGCCTGCCTGATCATCCTCAAGGAGCCCAACTACGGGTACGCGCTGCTCGACCACCTTGAGCGCTCCGGTTTCGCCGTCGACGCGAACACGCTCTACCCCCTTCTGCGCCGACTGGAGAAGCAGGGCCTGCTGATCAGCGACTGGAACACCGACGAGGCCCGACCCCGCAAGTTCTACCGGACCAGTGACGCCGGCACCGCCCTCGCGGACGCGCTCACCCACGACTGGGACGACCTCCACTCCGCATTCCGCACCCTGAGAGGCGAGTCATGACCACCCCCACCCTCACCGACCGGTACGTGGACGCCACCCTGCGCCGCCTGCCCGAGCGCCAGCGCGCCGACATCGAGCGCGAGTTGCGCGCCTCCATCGAGGACGCCGTCGAGGCCCGGGTCGACGGCGGCGAGGACCCGGCCGACGCCGAGCGCGCGGTGCTCACCGGCCTGGGCGACCCGGCCCGCCTCGCCGCCGGGTACTCCGACCGTCCGCTGCACCTCATCGGCCCCGCGCTCTACCTGCCGTACACCCGGCTGCTGATCGCGCTGATCGCCATCGTCGTGCCGATCGTCGCGACGGTCGTCGGCGTCGTGCAGGCCTTCGACGGCGCCGGCATCGGCGAGATCATCGGCGACGTCATCGGCGCCGCGATCACCACGGCCGTGAACGTGGCCTTCTGGACCACACTGCTGTTCGCGGTCCTCGAACGGCTGCCGGACGTGCGCGTGCCGGTGCTCCGCGAGTGGACGCTGGACCAGCTGCCGGAGCCGCCGAGCCGCCGGCGCCGCTACGCCGACCTGATCGCCGAGACGGTGGCGCTCGCGCTGTTCGCGGCGTTCGTGCTCGTCTCGCCCGTACTCCGGATCAAAACCGACGCGGCGGGTGACCCGATCGGGATCCTGTCGCCCTGGCTGTGGGACACGGGCGTCGTGTACGGGTTCGTCTTCCTCGCCCTGGCCGGGCTCAGCTTCAACTACGTGAAGATGTACACGCGGTGGAGCGCGCCCGTCGCCGTCGCCGGCGCGGCGGTCAACCTCGCGGCCGCAGTCGTGATGGTCTGGGTGGCCGCCAGCAACCACCTGCTCAACCCGGCGTTCGTCACCGCGGCGGACTGGCGGGCGGACGTGTGGGAATGGGTGCGACTCGGCGTGATCATCGTCGCCGCCATGAGCATCGTGCAGATCGTCGTGGAGCTGGTCCGCGGGTTCACCACCCGCTCCTGGGTGCAGGCCGATCTGGGCACCACCATCCGCGAGGCGGTGGACCGCATCCCCGGGGTCCGCAGGTAGAACCGAGCGCGGCCCACCCGGCGACGACCGGGTGGGCCGGTCGGTGTTCCCGGAACCCGCCGAGGAACCGGCGGAAGAAGCCACCCTCCTGGGGCAGCGGGGCGGCCGGCGGCGGCGCGGTGCTGCGCAGCCGGCCGATCGGCCGGTCGTAATCGGCGCGGGCGATCGCGTCGATCACCTGCTCCTCGGTGAAGTGGTCCGATCCCTCGATCATCGGCACGAACCCGACGAGGACGCCGTTGCGCATGACCTGCGCCTCAAGGCCCGCCGTCCCGTCGGTGTCCCAGATGGCCTGCCGCCCGTCGGGCAGCATGACGCGCACCCCGAACCGCGCCACCGACGCGCGCTCCACGTGCGCGGGCACGCCGCGGTGCCGCAGCGCGTCCACCACCCGCCGGGCCTCGTTCTCGTGCACGCCCCAACGGTAGCCGGTCCCGCTGCGAAAACGCCGGGAACGGCGCCCGGTCAGCGGGTGACGACGGCGCTGGCCACGGCCGACAGGGTGGTCGATCCACCGAACACGACCCGGTAGCTGGTCTTCGACCGGGCGGAGTGCTTCACCACGGCGCTGCCGGTCGCCGACGTCGAGAGCGTCTTCACCGTGCGCCACGTGTTCGAGCCGTACGCGCGGTACTGGACCGTCACCGACGTGGCCGCGACCGCCGCGCCCGACCCGGCGGTCAACCGGGCCGTCACGGTGACCGTCGACCCGGACCGGGTCGCGGACACGGCCGCCTTCGGCACCGCCTTGACGAGCGCGGTGGTCGCCGATGATCCGGCCAGTACGGCGCTGCCCGCGTACGTGGCCTGGTAGTAACCGGCCCGGTCGGTGCTGTACCGGACGGTGGCCACGCCCTGCGCGTCGGTCGTGTACGTGCCGATCGTCGTCCACTGGGTCGCGCCGTACCGTTTCACGGTCACCGTCACGCGCGCGCCGGCGACCGGCCCGCCGGTCTTCGCGTCCACCACGCGTGCCCGCAGGACCGCCGGGTTGCCCGGCGTCGCCGTGAGCGTGGTGCGCGTCGCCACGGGCACCACGACGGTCACCGGGGCGCTCGCCACCGGCCCGGCTGCGGTCGCCACGAGCACCCGGTACCTCGTGCTGACGGTCGGCGTGACCGTCAGGGTGAGCGCGCCGGCTGCCGAGGTGGTCGCGGCGGCGCCCACCGGCGTCCAGGTCGTGCCGTTGGTGCTCGACTGGAGCGTCACCGTGGCCCGGAAACCGGCGCCGGCCAGGTTCGCGCCGACGGTCAGGCCGGTCGGCGTGCCCGCCTTCACCGGGGTCGCCGGGCCGGTCAGCGTCACCGTGGGCGCCACGGTCGGCGCGGCCACCTCGACGGTGGTGGTCTCGACGGTGTGCTGGCCGTCCTCGCTGGCGGCGGTCAGCGTGACGGTCACCGGTCCGGTCACGTCGCCGAGACACTGGACCGCGACCGTGCGCGCGTCGCGGGCGCCGGGCAGGCAGTTCCGGTTGGCGCTCCACGCCCACGAGACGGCCGGTGTGCTCGACGCGTCCACGGCGGTGAGCGTCACGCCGCCCTTGCCGGCCGTCGCGGGGCCACCGCCCGCGATGGTGACCCGCAGCGGCGCGGACACGGCCACCGTGTGGGTGACGGTCTTCGAGTCGTAGGTGTCCTGGTCGTAGAGGTACGCGTGCACCGTTACGTCACCGCTGAACGAGTCGGGGCACGACAGGTCGGCGCCGCGGTCGGTCGTCGGGGTCAGCGTGCACTCATAGGACTCCGCGTACCAGGACACGGTCACGTTCTCGCGGGCCGTGACGACGGTCAGTGCCTCCGTCGAGCCCGATACGGTGCTCGTCGCACCGGTGATCGTCGCGGGGAACGGCGCGTAGGCGAGGAAGGACATGGTGTGTGACGCGGACTGGCCGTCGGCGTTGGTGACCGTCAGGGTCAGGTCGCTGGTCTGACCCACGTCCGCGGTGGGCGGATTGAGCGTCACGCTCGCGTCGGTCCGGTCACCGGTTACCCAACCGCGCGTGTCCGTCCACGCGTAGGTCGGCTGGTCCGCGTTGCCGACCATCGACTGGACCACGCTCGGCTCGCCGGCGTGGACGATCGTCGACCCGTAGAAGTACGCCGACGGGGCGGCCTGGCGGATGCGCACCGTGACCGTCGCCGTGGCGCTCTGCCCGTCGACCTGACTGACCGTGACCGTGAACGACGCCGCCGGCGACGGCTCGGAACAGGAGACGCTGACCTCGGCCCCGTCGGCGGGCCAGAGCCAGCACGCCGGGTCGCCGGTCCACGCGTACGTGAGCCCGTCGGAGCCCTGGGCGTCGGCGGTCAGCGTGAACGACGCGTACGCCGACGCGACCTCCGGACCGGTCACCGACACGGTGGGCGCCGCGTCGGCGGCGGTGGCCGGACCGGCCGGCAGCGCCGGCGACACCAGGGCAGCGGCGACCGCCGTAACGAGCAGCTTGCGGGTACGCATCGGACGGGGACCTCCAACGTGGCGACGTGCCCGTTCCCATCGGAGGTCGGTGGCGCGACCTGACGTTACCGGCCGGTCTTGCGGAGATCTTGACCCGGGCGGGTCAGTCGGACTGCCTGCTCCAGAACTTCCGGCCGACCTCGGGAAGGGTGTCGATCGGGTCGTAGTACGAGTACTGCCGGCCCTCGGCGATGCCGTTGGTCTCCTCGAAGCGGGTGCGGTAGCCCTTGTTCCACCAGGAGATGCCCAGGTCACGGTCGTACTCGGCGGCCATGTGGACCCAGCGCTTGCCGACGAACGGCACGTCGCACACGATCCGCGGCGTGGCGTAGCCGGGCAGGAAGCCCATGATGTCGTGCTGCAGCTGCTGGGCCTGCCACAGCGCCACCCGCCAGTGCTCGGCGTTGGGGATCATGTCGCACATGTAGAAGTAGTACGGCAGGATCCCGGCCTCGCCGTGCAACGCGAAGCACAGGTCCAGCAGCGACTCGACGGAGTCGTTGACGCCCCGCATGAGCACGCCCTGGTTGCGCACGTCGCGCACCCCGGCGTCCAGCGCGACCCGCGCCGCGCGCGCGACCAGCGGCGTCACGGACTGCGCGTGGTTGACGTGCGTGTGGATCGCCAGGTTGACGCCCCGCGCGCGGGCCCGTGCGGCGACCCGGCCGAGGCCGTCGACGACGTCCGGGGCGAGCCAGTGCTGCGGCAGCGCGGCAAGTGCCTTGGTGGCGAGCCGGATGTCGCGCACCGAGTCGAGGTCGAGCAGCCGGTTGAGGAAGGCCTCCAGGTTGCGCCACGGCACGTTGGCCACGTCGCCGCCCGAGACGACGACGTCGCGCACCTCGGGGTGCGCGGCCAGGTAGGCGAGCATCCCGGAGTAGCGGTCGGCCGGCTTCAACGACAGCTTGAGCTTGTCCACCACGGGCGTGGAGTTGCCGACGAGGTCCATACGGGTGCAGTGCCCGCAGTACTGCGGGCACGTCGACAGCAGCTCGGCGAGCACCTTGGTGGGGTAGCGGTGGGTGAGGCCCTCGGCCACCCACATGTCGTGCTCGTGCAGCGAGTCGCGCGAGGCGTGCGGGTGCGACGGCCAGTCCACGCGCCGGTCCGACGCGACGGGGATCATGTAGCGGCGCACCGGGTCGGCGTAGAGCGCCGCCGTCCAGTCGGCCGCGCCCTCCGGCACCATCGTATTGATCATCTGCGGGGGCACGAGCATCGACATCGTGGCGAACCGCTCCTGGTCCGCCGCCAGGTCCGCGTAGAAGACCTCCGAGACAAGATCCCCGAGTACGGCCCTGAGCTGCGCGATGTTCTTCACGCAGTGCGACCGCTGCCACTGGGCGGACGCCCACTCGGCCACGGTCACGTCGCGCCAGCCGGGAAACCGGGTCCAGTCGGGCTCGACGAGCTCCCGCCGCCGGTACTCGTAAGGCTCGCTCACCGTCTGCCTCCTTGCGCGATGACCATGACTCGGGCGAGAGTAGTAGAGATTCTTCGGCCAAGTCACTACTCTGCCGAATAATTTCCTGTAGATGGGGTCTAACGCAAGGGAGCGTGCAGATCATGGGTACGGCGTCGTCTCCGGTGGGCCTGCACCGCGTCCTCGCGCCGCACGGGGTGCTTCCGCAGGCGGCGCTGAGCCTGGACAACGCGCCGGAGATCGCCGACGACGAGGCGCGTGTGCGCGTCGAGCGGCTCAACCTCGACGCGGCCAGCTACCGCCAGCTGCACACCGCCCACGGCGGCGACGGCGAGGCGATCCGCGCCGCGGTTCTCGACATCGTCAAGAACCGCGGAAAGATGCACAATCCGGTCACCGGGTCGGGCGGCATGCTCATCGGCACCGTCGACGAGGTCGGCCCGCGCTCGCCGCTGGGCCTCAAGGTCGGCGACCGGGTCGCCACCCTCGTCTCGCTCACCCTCACGCCCCTGGCGGTCACCGACGAGCTCGCGCGCTGGGACGGCCGCTCCGAGCAGGTGCCGGCGGAAGGGCACGCGATCCTGTTCGCCCGGTCGATCGCGGCCGTCCTGCCCGAGGACATGTCGTCCGAGCTGACCCTGGCCGTCCTCGACGTGTGCGGCGCGCCCGCGCTCACCACCCGGGTCGTCGCGCAGCACCGCGACCGGGGCGACGACGTTACCGTCGCGGTCATCGGGGGCGCCGGCAAGTCCGGGTCGCTCGCGCTCGCCGCGGCGCGCCGCGCGGGCGCCGCCCGTACCCTCGGGGTGGTTCCGACGACCGCGGAGCGCGACCGCCTGACGGCGGCCAAGGTGGCCGACGAGGTCGCGTTGGCCGACGCCCGCGACCCGGTGGCCCTGGCCCACGCCGTCACGCGGCACCTCGGACGGCCCGCCGACGTGACCGTGGTGTGCGTGGACGTGCCCGGGTGCGAGCACGGCGCGATCCTGGCCACCAGCAACGGCGGGACGGTCATCTTCTTCAGCATGGCGACGAGCTTCCCGGCGGCCGCGCTGGGCGCCGAGGGCCTCGCGGCCGACGTGACGATGCTCATCGGCAACGGGTACGTGCCGGGGCACGCCGACCTGGCGCTGACCCTGCTGCGTGACGAACCCGGCATTCGCGCGCTCTTCACTGCCCGGCTCGCGGCGGAGGCGGCAGGATGACGCCATGACCGAGCGAAGCGAGGACATCATCAGCTCAGTAGTAATGCCGACGCCGACCGTAGGGAGGTGACGGCATGACCCCTCAGGCACGCACCCTCTACCGGAACGGTCGCGTCTACAGCCCCGCCTACCCCAGGGCCACCGCCCTGCTCGTCGCCGACGGTGAGATCACCTGGCTGGGTACGGACGCCGACGCGCCCGCCGCCGACACCGTCGTCGACCTGGACGGCGGCCTCGTCACGCCCGCTTTCGTCGACGCGCACGTCCACGCCACCGACACCGGCATCGCGCTGTCCGGCCTGGACCTGTCCGCCGCCCGCTCGGCGCGCGACGTGCTCGACGCGGTCGCGGCGCACTGCGCCGCGCTGCCCGCCGACGCGGTTGTCGCGGGTCACGGCTGGGACGAGTCCGCGTGGGCGGACAAGGCCCCGCCCACCGCCGACGAGCTGGACCGGGCCGCCGCCGGCCGGATGGTGTACCTGTCGCAGGCGTCGATCCACTCGGCGGTCGCGTCGACGGCGCTGCTCGCGGCCGCCCCACAGGTCACCGTCGCGCCGGGGTACGACGCCTCGGGCTGGCTGCGCCGCGACGCCCACCACGTGGTGCGCGGCATCGCGATGGGTTCGATCACGACCGCGCAGCGGCGCGACGCCCAGGTCGTGGCGCTGCGCACGGCGGCGGCGTACGGGATCGCGGCCGTGCACGAGTGCGGCGGCCCGGGCACGTCCAGCGAGGACGACTTCACCCACGTGCTGTCGCTCGGCGGCGCCGCCAACGGCCTGCCCGAGGTGTACGGGTACTGGGGCGAGCTGATGGGTGCCGCGAAGGCCCGCGAGCTGGGCGCGCTCGGCGCGGGCGGCGACCTCTACGCCGACGGGGCGCTCGGCGCGCGCACCGCGCACGTCACCAGGGCCTACCTCGACGGGTCGGAGGGCGCCTGCGGGCACGCCTACGTGACCGCCGAGCAGGTGCGCGACCACCTCGTCGACTGCGCCCGCCAGAACGCGCAGGGCGGCTTCCACGCGATCGGCGACGCCGCCATCGCCACGGTCGTCGCGGGCTTCACGGCGGCCGCGAAGATCGTGGGCCGCGACCGGCTGCGCGCCGGCCGGCACCGCGTCGAGCACGCCGAGATCATGAACCGGGACCTGATCCGGGGATTCGTCGAGTACGGGATCGTGGCCAGCATGCAGCCGGCGTTCGACCGGCTGTGGGGCGGCGACGACCAGATGTACGCCCTGCGGCTCGGCGTCGACCGGTCCCTGGCGTCCAACCCGATCGGCGCCATGGCCGGCGTCGGCGTGGCCCTGGCGTTCGGCTCGGACTCACCGGTCACGCCGCTGGACCCGTGGGGCACCGTGCGGGCCGCGATGACCCACCACAACCCCGCGCAGCGGATCAGCGCCCGGGCCGCGTTCGCCGCGCACACCCGCGGCGGCTGGCGCGCCGCCCACCTCGACGACGAGGGCATCCTGCAGCCCGGCGCCCCGGCGACGTTCGCCGTCTGGGACGCCACCCCGGGCACCAACGGGCTGCCCGTCCTGATCGCCGCGACGCCCGACGAGCCCACGCCGACCCTGCCGTCGTGCCGGCGCACCGTGCTGCGCGGCGTCACGATCTTCGACGAGAACGACCTTTAAGGAGTACGTGTATGTCCGCCCCGCGCAAGCTCGACCTCGACCCGCGGCTCGTCACCCGGGCGCGCGCCTTGGCCGAGCGTGCGGGGCGACCGGTCGTGGACCTCGCGCGCAGCCACACGACCGTGGCCGTGGAGCGGGCCGTGCTGCGCCTGGCCGGCGTCACGGGCGCCGACCCGGACGGGATCCCCTGGGTGAACCGCCTGGTCGACGCGGTGCGCGCCGACGTGGGGCTCGGACACGGGGTGGCCCTGCCGGTGTGGCACGCGCTCGCGACCGAGGGCCTCGACGACGTGACGCTGCTGGCGCAGAAGGCGGCCGCCGGGTCCGTGCGGTTCGTCGTACCCGAGGGTGTCGGGGAGAGGCGGGCGCCGCGGGCCGCGCGGCGGGCGACCAGCGCGGGCATCCGGCGCATCGACCGCCGCCGCGCGGAGCGCGAGCGGCTGGTCAGGCGCCTCGGCGACCCGCCCCGGCGGCCGTGGATCTACCTGATCGTGGCGACCGGCGACATCTACGAGGACATCCCGCAGGCGCAGGCGGCCGCCCGGGCGGGCGCGGACGTCATCGCGGTGATCCGGTCGACGGGGCAGTCGCTGCTGGACTACGTGCCCGAGGGCGCGACCCGGGAGGGGTTCGCGGGCACCTACGCCACGCAGGAGAACTTCCGGCTCATGCGCGCGGCGCTGGACGAGTCGTCGAAGGAACTCAAGCGCTACGTCCGGCTGACCAACTACGCGTCCGGGCTGTGCATGCCGGAGATCGCGACGCTGGCCGGCCTGGAGCGGCTGGACATGATGCTCAACGACTCCATGTACGGCATCCTGTTCCGCGACATCAACCCCATCCGTACGTTCGTCGACCAGCGGTTCTCCCGGCAGATCCACGCCCGGGCCGGGATCATCATCAACACGGGCGAGGACAACTACCTCACCACCGCCGACGCGGTCGAGGCCGCGCACACGGTGACGGTGTCGCAGCTGCTCAACGAGTACTTCGCGCACGAGGCGGGGCTTGCGGACGCCCAGCTCGGCCTGGGGCACGCGTTCGAGATCAACCCGGACCTGCCGGAGTCGTTCCGCCTCGAACTGGCGCACGCGCTGCTGGCCCGGGAGCTGTTCCCGGACGCGCCGCTGAAGTGGATGCCGCCGACCAAGCACATGACCGGCGACGTGTTCCGAGGCAATCTGCTCGACGGGTTCTTCAACCTGGTCGGCGCCATGACAGGGCAGGGGATCCTGCTGGTCGGCATGATGACCGAGGCCGTGGTCACGCCGTGGCTATCGGATCGCGATATCGCCTTGCAGAACGTCCGGTACGTGCTCAACGCGGCCGGCAACCTGCACGAGGACTTCGTGCCCGCGCCGGGCGGGTTCATCCAGCGGCGCGCCAACCAGGTCCTGGGCGAGGCCGTCGACCTGCTGGACCGCATCGTCAACGACGGCGGGGCCGCGCCGCTGCTGACCGCCATCGCCGACGGCACCTTCGGGATCATGAAGCGACCGGCCGACCGCGGGAAGGGCCTCGACGGCGTCGCGGCCCACGAGAACGACTACTACAACCCGGCGACCGAGATCCTGGAGGCGGCGCAGTGAGCGAGCGTCAGCGAGCGAACCATCGGCTCAGCGGAAAGTCACGCTGGCGCCGGAGCGCAGCGGAGGTGACCGCGTGACGATCATCAGGCCGTACGGCGACACCACCGGGGACGGGATGGTGCAGCTGAGCTTCACCCTGCCGGTGCCGGCGGACAAGCGGGCCGAGGGCGCGGCGCTGCAACTGGCCGCGAAGATGGGCATGGACCCGGCGATGGTCGTGCACGCGAAGCAGATGGGGGAGGGCTACACGTTCTTCGTCGTCTACGGCAAGGTCAACCACCTCGTGGACCTGAGCAGGGTCGTGGTGGCCGAGCGGGACTTCCCGCTGCGCTCCGCCAAGGAGATCAACACACTGATCAAGCAGAAGCTGCGCCGCAAGCTGACCGTGGTGGGCGCCTGCATCGGCGACGACGCGCACACCGTGGGCATCGACGCGATCCTCAACCTCAAGGGGATCGCGGGGGAGAAGGGCCTGGAGTCCTACCGGGAGTTCGCGGTCAGCAACCTCGGCGCCCAGGTGACCGTGCCCGAGCTGGTCAACCGGGCCCGCGCCGAGAAGGCCGACGCGGTGCTGGTCAGCCAGGTGGTCACGCAACGCGACGCGCACCTGCAGAACACGATGGAGATGTCGGCGGCGTTCCGGGAGGCGTTCCCGGCCGGCAGGCGGCCGCTGCTCGTGGTCGGCGGCCCCCGCTTCGACGAGCTGGCCACCGAGGAACTGGGCGTGGACCGCATCTTCGGCCGCGGCACCACCCCGCGCGAGGTCGCGTCCTACCTGGTCGACAAGCTGGTGACGGCATGATCACGGTTACCCATCGCCGGTATGTCCCCTACGCGCACGCGCACTACGCGGGTCAGCTCGTTGACGGCGCCTATTCGCTGGGGCTGTTCGGGGACGTGGCGACGGAGATCTGCATTCAGCTCGACGGCGACGAGGGGCTCTTCGCGTCCTATGCGGACGTGCAGTTCCTCGCCCCCGTCAGGGCGGGCGACGTGCTCGAGATCGCCGGGACGGTGACCCGGATGGGCACTCGCAGCCGCACCATCGACTTCGAGTGCCGGGTCGTCTGCCGGGGCCGGCCCGACCTCGGCGAGTCCGCCGCCGAGGTCCTCGCCGAGCCCGTCGTGGCCGTGCGGGCCACCGGCACGGTCGTGGTGCCGCCGAAGCCGTGACGGTCGCGGTCTGCGCCGACGTCGGCTCCACGTACACCAAGGTCGCCGTCGTCGACCTCGACGCGGGCGCCCTGGTGGCGACCGCCGCGCATCCCACCACGATCGGCACCGACGTGCTGCGCGGCCTCGACGCCGCGATCGCGGCGGCCGGCGCCGCCGACGCGGACGAGGTCCATGTCTGCTCGTCGGCCGGCGGAGGGCTGCGCCTGGCCGTCATCGGCTACGAGCAACGGGTCACCGCCGAGGCCGGGCGACGGGTCGGCCTGACCGCCGGCGCCCGGGTCGTGCACGTGGCGGCGGGCCGCCTCGACCGCGCGGGCCTCACCGCGCTCAGACAGGCGAATCCCGACGTGATCCTGCTGGCCGGGGGTACCGACGGCGGCGACGAGGACGTGCTGCGCCACAACGCCGCGCGGTTGGCGGGCGCCCGGACGCGCGTTCCCGTCGTACTCGCCGGGAACGCCGAGGCGCGCGACGCCGTGGCGGCCCACCTCGGTGAGCACGGCGTGCCCGTGGTCGTGACCGACAACGTCCTGCCGCGCATCGGCGAACTCAACCCACAGCCGGCGCGCGCCGCGATCCGGGAGGTGTTCCTGCGGCACGTCATCGGCGGCAAGGGCCTGTCGCGGGGGCCGCGGTTCGCGTCGCTGGTGCGCGGCGCGACGCCCGACGTGGTGCTCACGGCCGTGGAACTGCTCGCCGACGAGCTGGGTGGCGACCTGCTGGTCGTGGACGTGGGCGGGGCGACCACCGACGTGTACTCGGTGTTGCGGCCCGACGGGGCGACCAGCGCCGACGTGGCCGGCACCCTGTGGCGCGGGCGCACCGTCGAGGGCGACCTGGGCGTGCGGTGGAGCGCCACGGGCGTCCTGGACGCGGCGGTCGCCGAACGCCTGCCGCACGACGCGGCGCTGGCGTCATCGGCCGCGCAGCGGGCGGCCGACCCGTCGCTGCTTTCCGCGGATCACTCCGTTGACCTGCGACTCGCGACCATCGCCGCGACGGTCGCCGCGCGCCGGCACGGGCGCGACCGGGACCTGCGCCGGGTTCGGCTCGTGGTCGGGTCCGGTGGTGTTCTGCGTCACGCCGAGCCGGCGGCTGCCGCCGCCGTGCTCGACGCGATCCTCGCGGACCACGCGGGTGGGTGGCGCGTGCCGACCGCCGCGCGGGTCCTCGTCGATCACGAGTACGTGCTGGCAGCGGCCGGTCTGCTCGCCGGCCCGCACCCGGCGGCGGCCCGGCGCCTGGTGCGCGCGGGGCTGTTGGGGCACTGAAACACGCCAGGGTCGACACGCCGCCAACCTCAAGATCCTTCGACGGAAGTGTTGACAGGTCCCGCACCACAGGTCGTACCGTTCTTGAGTCCTTTTCCGTGGACGACCCTCAGTACGCCTTACGTTCATGCGCCCGCTGGCGTTGCCAAGTCCAGCGGTCGGGGGCGGGCGTGGCGCTACCAGGGCGGTCGTCACGGTGGTGGGCCCTGCGACAGGGTGGAGCAGGGGCCACGCGGCGAGTGGCACCGCCCGGTCAGTAGACAACGACGCGCGACAGGCAGCCAGCCGATCGCGGGTCGGTCCGAAGACCGCGTGCGTGCCCGACCTGCCGAACCGGCCAGGAGGGACCTGGGAGTCGGGGCGCGGCGCGAGCCGCGCCCCTTCCTGCCTGTGAATCACCTATCCTCCCTGGTCGCCCACGATCCGCGTCGGGCACCATGGTCGGATGCTGCTTGAGGCGTCGGTCAGCGACGCGCCCGCCCCCGTGACCGCGCCGCCACCGGCCCGGCCACTGCCCCTGTGGGCGTCGTGCCTGGCCGCCGTGGCGGCCGGCGGAGCGCTGCTGGCGTCGTTCCCCCGGGCGAACCTGTGGTGGCTCGCGCCCGTCGGCGTGGCGCTGCTGGCCGCGGCGACGCACCGGCGCCGGGCCCGGGCCGGCCTGGGCCTCGGCCTGATCACCGGTGCCGCGTTCTTCGTCCCGCTGCTCGCCTGGACCGGCATCAATGTCGGGTCGCTGCCGTGGCTGCTGCTGTCCGGGCTGGAGGCGGCCTACGTCGGCCTGCTGGGCCTCGCGACGGCCCTGGTGAGCCCGGTGGTGGACCGGTGGCGGTGGAGCTGGCCGCTGGTCAGCGGGGCGCTGTGGGTGGCGCAGGAGGCGCTGCGGGACCGGACGCCGTTCGGCGGGTTCCCGTGGGGCCGACTGGCGTTCAGCCAGGCCGACTCGCCGCTGCTGGGCCTGGCCGCACTCGGCGGCGCCCCGCTGGTGACGTTCGGGGTGGGGGTGCTCGGCGGGCTGCTCGTGCTGGCCGCGTGGCGCCCGTTCGCGGTCCGGGGGACCCTCGTGCCGGTCGCCGTGGCGGCGGTGTTCACCGTCGCGCCGCTGGCGATCCCGACCGCCGCGACGTCCGGAGTGCCCACCGCCCGGGTCGCGATCGTGCAGGGCAACGTGCCGCGCCTGGGTCTGGACTTCAACGCCCAGCGCCGGGCCGTCCTCGACAACCACGTCAACGCCACGATCGCGCTGGCCAACCGGGTGGCCATCGGCGCCGAGCCGCAGCCCGACCTGGTCATCTGGCCGGAGAACGCGTCCGACATCGACCCGCTCGCCAACGCCGACGCCCGTCGGCTCATCGACGCGGCGGCGGCGGCGGTCAAGGCCCCCATCCTCGTCGGCGGGCTGCTCAACGGCCCCGGCGAGCACGTACGCAACGTGGGCATCGTGTGGCTGCCCGACGGCGGGCCGCAGACGCCGTACGTCAAGCGGCACCCGGTGCCGTTCGCGGAGTACGTGCCGCTGCGTGACATCGCCCGGAAAGTCACCGACAAGGTCGACCTGGTCCGGTCGGACTTCATCGGCGGTGACCGGGCCGGCGTGATGGCGATGGGCGACGTCACGATCGGCGACGTCATCTGCTTCGAGGTGGCGTACGACTCGATCGTGCGGGACGTGGTCACCGGCGGCGCCCAGCTGATCGTGGTCCAGACCAACAACGCGACCTTCAACGCGGCCGAGGCCGCGCAGCAGCTGGCAATGGTGCGGCTGCGGGCCGTCGAGCACGGACGGTCGGCGCTCATGGCCTCCACAGTGGGAATCTCCGGCTTCGCCGCGCCGGACGGGACGGTGAGCGAAGCGACCGAGTTCAATACTCCCAAAGTGATCACCGCTACGGTTCCGCTGCCGGACGGACGTACCATTGCCACCAGATTCGGGGGACTGCCCGAATTCACTCTCGTCGGCGCGGCGCTTACCATCATCGCCTGCGGGGTAATCATCCGGCGGCGTGCCCGGCGCGCCGAAACGGTGTCTGAAGGGCAGGAAGAGTGACGAAAGCAGCATCGGGTGCCGAGACGTACCCAAACGTCGGCCGGGTGCTCGTCGTCATTCCCACGTACAACGAGGCGGAGAACATCCGCGTCATCACCGACCGGCTCCGCAAGGCCGTCCCGGCCGCCTACGTGCTGGTCGCCGACGACAACAGCCCCGACGGCACCGGCGCCATCGCCGACGAGCTGGCGGCCGCTGACGACCACATCAAGGTGCTGCACCGCGAGGGCAAGCAGGGCCTCGGCGCCGCCTACCTGGCCGGCTTCGCGTGGGCCCGCGAGCACGACTACGACGTCGTCGTGGAGATGGACGCGGACGGCTCGCACGCGCCGGAGGAGCTGCCCAAGCTGCTCGACGCCCTGGCCAACGCCGACCTCGTGCTCGGCTCCCGGTGGGTGCCCGGCGGCAAGGTGGTCAACTGGCCGGCGCACCGGTTCGCCATCTCCCGCATCGGAAATTTCTACGTCCGTACCGCCATCGGCGTCCCGGTCAAGGACATCACGGGTGGTTACCGGGCCTTCCGGATGGCCGTTCTGGACAAGATCGAGCTCGACTCGGTGGCCTCGCAGGGCTACTGCTTCCAGATCGACCTGGCCTGGCGGGCGCTGAAGCAGGGCTTCCGGGTCGTGGAGCTGCCCATCACGTTCGCCGAGCGGGAACGCGGGGCGAGCAAGATGAGCTCCAACATCGTGCGTGAGGCGCTGTGGCGGACGACCATCTGGGGCGTACAGGCCCGCGCCGCCGCCGTGCGCCGCAAGCTCACCGGCCGTCCCGCCGACTGACCGGGGCTGACATGAGCCGCCGTCTGCTGCTCGTCCTTCTTCTGGTGGTCCTGCCGATCGCCGAGATCGCCGTGATCATCGGCGTGGGTAAGGCGATCGGCGTGCCGTGGACCATCGCCCTGCTGCTGGCGAGCTCCGTGGCGGGCGCCTGGCTGCTGCGCCGCGAGGGCGTCCGGGCCTGGCGCGCCTTCCGCGACGAGGCGGCCGCCGGCCGCCCGCCGGGCAACGCGGCCACCGACGGCCTGCTCGTCCTCGTGGGCGGCCTGCTCATGGTCCTGCCGGGCTTCATCACCGACGTGATCGGGCTGCTGATGGTGGCGCCGCCGACGCGCCGGCTGAGCCGTGGCTTCGTGCTGCGCGTGGTGGACCGTCGGATGGGTTCCCAGGCCCGGGCGAACCTGTTCGGCCCGCGCAAGGTGCGGGTGCGCTACGGCCCCGCCCAGCGCAACCCGGCGCCGTCACCGCCGCCCCCACCACCGACGACGCCGCCCCCGGCCATCGAGGGCGAGATCGTCGACCGGCCCGATTAGACACGAAAACGTGGCGGCACCCGGCATCGGGGCCGCCACGGCTCGTGGTGGACGTCAGGCGGTGCGGCCGCGCCGCACGCGGACCTCTTCGAGACGCTCGTTCAGGATGTCCTCAAGCTCGGACATGCTCCGACGCTCCAGCAGCATGTCCCAGTGGGTGCGCGGCGGCTTGGCCTTCTTGGCCTCCGGCTCGCTGCCGTCGACGAGGCGCGCCACGGTGCCGTCGAACTTGCACTCCCAGGTCGTCGGCACCTCGGCGTCGACCGCGAAGGGCACCTCGAACTGGTGGCCGCGGGCACACAGGAACTCACGGGTCTGGCGCGGGGCCAACTCCGTGTTGCGGTCGGATTCGTAGCTGACGGCGCCGAGACGACTACCGCGCAGCATGCGCTCGCCCATGATCGGTTCGTTCCCTCCGGACTCGGAATGCTCCAACGGCATCCGTTGGATCCAACGACGCGGCCAGTCTGACGATTCCCGTACCAGCCAACATCAGAATCTCCAACGTACCCATCGAGCGTATCCGGCAACCGGGTGATCACCCACCTCAAGATTCGTGAGGGAGGCCTGGTTCGTCCCGTTTTAGCGTGATCAACATTGAGCGTCAGATCAGAGACAGTGCGACACTTCGCCTGTGATCGAAGAGGTTCCGCTGGACGACATCCTGGATCTGCGCTGGCGGGTGCTCCGGCCGGGCCAGCCGCGCGACTCGGCCATGTTCGCCGAGGACCGCCGGCCCGGCTCGTTCCACCTGGCCTACCGCGACGAGGCCGGCGACGTCGTGTCCTGCGTCACGTTCATCCCGCAGGACCTGGACGGGCAGCCCGCGTGGCGCTTCCGGGGGATGGCCACCGACGAGGCACAGCGCGGCCGAGGGCTCGGCAGCGAGGTGCTGGCCGCCGGCCTCGCCGGCGTCGCGGCCCGCGGCGGCGGCCTGGTCTGGTGCAACGCGCGGGTGAGCGCCCTGGAGTTCTACCGCCGGCACGGCTTCGCCCAGCGCGGTGAGATCTTCGACATCCCGAACATCGGGCCGCACGTGGTGCTGACCCGGCACGTGGATTAATCGCTGGGCGCCGCGACCGGGCGGGGCTAGCATGGTCAGCGCCCTGCCGTCGTTGAGGGGAGCGGGCCGTTGCTGATCTGAGGCCGCACACACCGCGCCGACCTGTGTCGCGCGTGCCGCCGTCCGATCCGCACCCCCTGCGAGGCCCTCATGCAGCACGCCATTGTCGTCAACGACCTCCATTTCACCTGGCCCGACGGGCAGCGCCTGTTCGACGAGCTGACCTTCGCGGTCGGCCCGGGCCGCACCGGCCTCGTCGGCACCAACGGATCCGGCAAGTCCACCCTGCTGCGCCTCGTCGCCGGCGCGCTGCGCCCGGCCCGCGGCCACGTGCAGGTCGCCGGCACGATCGGGTACCTGCGCCAGGACCTCACCCTCGACCCCGGCCTGCCGGTGGCCGAGGTGCTCGGCATCGCCGCCACGCGGCGCGCGCTGCACGCCATCGAGGCCGGCCACGGCACCGACGACGACTTCGCCGCGGTCGGCGACGACTGGGACGTGGACGAGCGCGCCCGGGCGGCCCTGGACCGCCTCGGGCTCGCCCACATCGGACTCGACCGGCGCGTCGGGGAGGTCTCCGGCGGCGAGGCGATGCTGCTGGGCCTCGCCGCGTACGTGCTGAACCCGCCCGGCGTGCTGCTGCTCGACGAGCCCACCAACAACCTGGACCTCGACGCGCGCACGCGCCTGTCCGACGTGGTGGCCGCCTGGCCCGGCGTCCTCGTGGTCGTCAGCCACGACCGGGAGCTGCTGGAGCGGGTCGACCAGATCGCCGAGTTGCGCGACGGCGGCCTGCGCTTCTACGGCGGCGCGTTCAGCGACTACGAGGCGGCCGTGGCCGCCGAGCAGGAGACCGCCCTGCGGCTGGTCCGCGCCGCCGAGGGCGACGTGCGCCGCCAGCAGCGCGACCTCATCGAGGCCCGGATGAAGGCCGACCGACGCGCCAGCCAGGGACGGCGCCAGCAGCTCGCGGGCGGCATCCCGAAGATCGTCGCGGGCGCGCTCCAACGGCAGGCGCAGCAGAGCGCCGGCCGGCAGCGCACCCTGCACGGCGAGAAGCTCGACGAGGCGCGCGTACGGCTGACCGAGGCCGAGGACGCGGTGCGCGACGACGACACGATCCGCGTCGACCTGCCGCACACGGCCGTGCCGGCCGGCCGGACCGTCCTCACGGTGCGCGACGCGGTGCTGCGCAACGGCGCCCGGGTCGACCTCGACGTGCGCGGGCCGGAGCGGATCGCCCTGCTCGGCCCCAACGGTGCCGGCAAGACGACCCTGCTGGAGACCATTGTGGGCACGCTGACCCCGACCGCGGGCACCGTGACCCCGGCGGTGCCGCTGCGCTACCTGCCGCAACGCCTCGACCTGCTCGACCCGACGGCCACCATCGCGACGAACGCCGAGCGGCTGGCGCCGTCGGCGACCACCAACGAGATCCGCGCGGCGCTGGCCCGGTTCCTGTTCCGGGGCGGACGCGCGGACCAGACCGTCGGTACGCTCTCCGGCGGGGAACGGTTCCGGGCGACGCTCGCGTCGCTGCTGCTGGCCCAGCCGGCCCCGCAGTTGCTCCTGCTCGACGAGCCGACCAACAACCTCGACCTGGCCAGCGTCGAACAGCTCGCCCAGGCGCTCGCCGCCTACCGGGGCGCGCTCATCGTGTCCAGTCACGACCTGCCGTTCCTGCGCACCGCCGGGATCACGCGCTGGCTGCGGCTCGACGGCGACATCACGGAGGTGGACCCCCGGTGACGAGTTTGTACCCGGACATCGACGCTTATGCGGACGGCATGCTCGATGTCGGCGACGGCAACCTCGTGTACTGGGAGACCGTCGGCAACCCCGACGGAAAGCCGGCCGTGGTGCTGCACGGCGGTCCGGGGTCGGGCTGCAACCCGTGGTGGCGGCGGTTCTTCGACCCGGCCGCCTACCGCGTCGTCCTGTTCGACCAGCGCGGGTGCGGGCGCAGCACCCCGCACGCCAGCGACCCGACCACCGACCTGTCCACCAACACCACCGCGCACCTGGTCGCCGACATGGAACGGCTGCGCACCCACCTGGGCATCGAGAAGTGGCTGGTGTTCGGCGGCTCGTGGGGCTCCGCGCTCGGCCAGGCGTACGCCATGGCGCACCCCGAGCGCGTGAGCGAGATGGTGCTGTTCAGCGTCGTGGAGGGCACCCACCGCGAGGTCGAGTGGATCACCCGTGCGATGGGCCGGATCTTCCCCGAGGAGTGGGCGCGGTTCCGCGACGGCGTGCCCACGGCCGACCGGGACGGCAACCTCGCCGACGCGTACGCCAGGCTGCTCGAGAGCCCGGACCCGGCGGTGCGGGAGCAGGCCGCGATCGACTGGTGCGAGTGGGAGGACACGCACGTCGCCACCGCGGGGCCGCGCAAGCACGACAAGCGCTATCGCGACCCGGTGTTCCGGATGGCCTTCGCCCGCCTGGTCACCCACTACTGGCGGCACGCCTGCTGGATGGACGGGCAGCTGCCGGCCGGGGCGCACCGGTTCGCCGGCATCCCGGGCGTGCTCGTGCACGGTCGACGCGACATCAGCTCACCCATCGAGGCACCCTGGCGCCTGGCCCTGGAATGGCCGGACGCCGAGCTGTTCATCATCGAGGGCGCCGGCCACGGGGCGGGGTTCACGGACATGACCACGGCGCTGGTCGCCGCGACCGACCGGTTCGCCGCCCGCCGGTGACACGCCTTTGTACGCTGCGCGGACGGCCAACCGCGTGCTCTACCTCGTCCGCCACGGCGACTACGCGGACGACGCCCTGACCAGGGTCGGCGAGAAGTGCCGCCGCGCGAGGATCTCACCGACGAGAACGCCGCGTTCTTCGCGGGGTTCCCGCCCGAGGTCATCGCCGAGAGCCGCGCGCAGGCCGCGGCGCCTACGATGTGAGCACGTCCATTGTCGGACCGGCAAGGAGGTCAGGTGCGCGCACCCCTGATGATCGCCGTCGCGCAGCCGGTGACAGTCGCCCACGACGTGGCCGGCAACGCCGGCCGGCACGCCGACGCGGTGCGGGCCGCGAACGCGCGGGTCGTGGTGTTCCCCGAACTGTCGCTCACGGGCTACGAACTGGCGGCGGACAGCATCGCGCCGGACGATCCGAGCCTTGCCCCCATTGTGGACTCCTGCGCGGCGACGGGCTCGTTGGCGCTGGTCGGCGCCCCGATCGACGGGCCGCACATCGCGTTCCTGGCCGTCGACGGGGCGGGCGTCACGGTCGCCTACCGCAAGCTGTGGCTCGGCGACGAGGAGGCCCGCCGGTTCGTGCCGGGCCCGGCGCCCGTCGCGATCGAGGTCGACAGCTGGCGGCTGGGCCTGGGCATCTGCAAGGACACCGGGGTCGCGCAGCACGCGAAGGACACGGCCGCCCTCGGCATCGACGCGTACGTGGCCGGCGTCGTCAAGCACGACCACGAGGCCGACGTGCTGGAGGAACGTGCCGCCCGGATCGCGGCCGAGCACGGCGTGTGGGTGGCGATCGCGAGCTGCGCGGGCCCGACCGGCGGCGGCTTCGACCGCACGGCGGGCGGGTCCAGCATCCGTACGCCGGCCGGGGTCGTCGTGGCCCGCGCCGGCATCGAGCCCGGCGACCTCGTCACGGGGGCGTTGTCGTGACGGACCGCCTGGTGCTGTGGGACATCGACCGGACCCTCATCAAGACCGGCGGCGTGACCGTCGACATCTTCCGGGCCGCGTTCCGCGAGGTCACCGGCGAGGACCTGACACACCTGCCGGACCTCGGCGGCCGAACCGACCACGACCTGATCACGGAGGCGCTCACCGCGCAGGGCATCGCGCCCGACGAGGCGCTGATCCGTCAGTTCTTCGTGGCGCTGACCGAGGGCCTCAGAAGCCGCCGGGACGACATCGTCGCCTCCGGCTGCGTGCTGCCCGGCGCGGGCGCGGCGCTGGCGGCGTTCGCCGAGGTGCCGAAGCTGGTCCAGTCGGTGGTGACGGGCAACGTGCGCGAGACGGCGTACGAGAAGCTGTCGATGTTCGGGCTGACCGACCGGATCGACTTCGCGGTCGGCGGCTACGGCTGCGACGACGGCCGCCGCGCGACGCTCGTGCGGTTGGCGGTCGAGCGGGCGTCGCAGGCTTACGGGCGCGGGTACGCCGGCGACCGGGTGATCGTCATCGGGGACACGCCGCACGACATCGTCGGCGCGCACGCGAACGGCGTTCGCGCGATCGGCGTCGCCACGGGCCGCTCGACGACCGACGACCTCGTGGCGGCCGGCGCCGACATGGTGCTCGCGTCGCTCGTGGACACGGACGCGGTGCTACGCGCCGCCCTCGGCACCTGACCGCGACCGGTGTGCCTGCCGCGCGCAGAGCCACCCGAGCACGAGGACCATCCCGTACATCGTGAGCAGCAGGCCGACCGGCAGCGCGCCGCCGCCCGGCACGTCCCCGGCCAGCTGCGGGTGCACGAGGCCCTCCGGGTCCGCCACGACCGTCACCCGATCGCCGACCGTCAGGCTGTCGCCGGCCTCCAGCCGACCCGCCAACGTGCGCCCCGCGGGATCGGCCAGTGTGAACAGCAGCCGTCCGTCGTCGACGGCGGGCGTCTCGTCGGCAGCCACGATGGTGGCGCTGACCTCGACGCCGCGCACGCCGAGCAGCGCGTCGGGCACGAGGAACAGGGCGGACAGTGTGGCCAGGAACGACACGACGAGCAGCGACACCCGCAGGACCGACATGACGTGCCAGTCGAGCGCCAGGGACACGGCGACGAACGCGACCGCCCAGGAGGCGGCGACGGCACCGGCGACCCAGCCGAACGGCGCGGCCGTCAGCGCCATCGAGCCGGCCACGGCCATGGCCACCGCGTACACGACACCGAGCAGGAGCACGTCACGCCAGATCCGAGCGTGACGGCGCGGGGCTATCTCGACGACTGCCACATCTCAGGTATACCGACCATCGGGCGGCTGCGCATCGGCCGGCCGGGCGCTCGTCCGTCGACGACGGCCGATGACGGCGAGGCGCGCCACGCCGACCGTCCACGCGACGGCGACGAGGGCGAACCCGCTCGATGGTGGTGACCACCCCGGGAGTACCGACCAGGTGCGCCCTGGTGAGCCGCACCGACGACCCTAACGGTGGGACGGCCGGTGCGACGAACCACGATGAACAGCCCGGGCAGAACCGCTTTGACCGGCGTGGGCAGCATGGCGAGGACCTTCAGCCTGCCGGCCACCGCAGGATGTCGGGCCGCTCGGGGTCGGTGTTGTCGATGACCACGTCGGCGTGCCCGCGCGGGTCGGCCTCCGCCCGGTACAACTCCTGCCCCGGCAGGTAGCGCGCCTGGTAGCGCTCGCGCGTCGCCGCCGGCCCGCCGAACAGCCCGGCGTCGCGCAGCAACGCCCGACGCACCGACTCCTCGGGCGCAATGTCCAGGTAGACGGCGAGATCCCAGTGCCCGCGCAGCTCCGGTCGCAGCAGGAACACGCCCTCGAACAGCAGCACCCCGCCCGCCGGCGCCACCCGGGCAGGCGCGTCGACGGGCGCGTCGCGGCGGTGGTCGAACACCTGCG
The DNA here is from genome assembly GCF_039528515.1 of Luedemannella flava. Taxonomy (NCBI): domain Bacteria; kingdom Bacillati; phylum Actinomycetota; class Actinomycetes; order Micromonosporales; family Micromonosporaceae; genus Luedemannella; species Luedemannella flava. The sequence continues at coordinate 51,721 of NZ_BAAALT010000034.1, read as the reverse complement.
GCCGGTACCACCGCTCACCGTCCGCGCCCAACGGCGTCAACACCTCATCGAGTACGGACTGGTAGTCGAACGAGTCGCGGTAGTAACCCTCGGGGGACAGGTCGCCCCGGCGCCGCCGCTCGGCGCGCGGCCGATGGAAACCGTCGATGCTGACCCGGACCGGCTCGCGCACCCCGGCCAGCACCCGGGCCAGGTCGGCGGCGAGGGTGGTCTTGCCCGCGGCGTCCGGCCCGTCCACGGCGACCCGCAGCACCGCGCCGGGCCGCCGCGTCGCGATCAGGTCGACCAGCCGGGCGAGCAGGTCGTCGCGGGTCACCCGTCGACGAACTCGGCCCGCACCCGCATAAGGGCGAAGCCGAGCAGGTTGAGGCCGGGCCACCGGGCCGGGTCGAACGCGCGCCCGTCGCTGGCGGCGAGTCCGATGCCCCAGATCCGGTCCTGCGGGCTGGCCTCGACGAGCACCCGGCCACGCGTGCCCACCAGGTACGCCAGCAGTTCGGGGTGCTGGCCGAACTTGGCCCGGTTGCCCGCGACGACGATGTCGGACCGGTGCTCGCGCCAGGTCGCGTCGTCGAACCTCGCAACCTGACGGCCGAGGGCCTTGGCGGCGCCGGGGGAGGCGGCCGCGACGATCCGCGCGGCAGTCTCCTTGTCGCCGAACAGGCGCGCCTTCTCGGCCATCATGTAGTGCTCGGCGGTGGCGTAGCGGACCCCGTCGACGTCGAACGGCGCCGCGTCCCACCACTGGCTCAGGCAGCCCTTCCCGATCCGACCGTCGGCCTCGGGCCGGTGGCCCCAGAAGTGCAGGTAGGTCACCGCGGCGCCGGCCGCGACCAGGTCGCGCAGCTCGTCAACGGTGTAGGGCAGGGAAGTGGGCATCCCAGCAGCGTGCCAGACCCCACCGACATTGTTAACGTGCCCCCGGCTACCGGAAAGGACCAGGAGAGTGAAAAAGTACATCCTCTTCGATCATGACGGCGTTCTGGTGGATACCGAGGTCTGGTACTACAAAGCGGGGGAACGCGCCCTGGCGGACATCGGTGTGACCCTGGACCAGGACCGGTATCTCCGGGACATGAGCCAGGGCTCGGGCACCTGGGCCCAGGCCAGGGCGGCAGGCGTTGACGAACAGACCATCAGCAGGCAGCGCGAGGTTCGCAACGATTACTATCAGGAGTACCTGAGAACAGAAGCCATTGAGATTGACGGCGTTGTCGAGACCCTTGCCGAACTGTCACAGCACGTCCGTATGGCTATCGTGACGACCGCGAAGCGTGCGGATTTCGAAATTATCCACGAGAAGCGCCACGTCAGACAGTACATGGACTTCGTCCTTGTCCGCGAGGACTACCGGCTCGCGAAACCGCACCCGGAACCGTATCTGACCGGCTTGAGGCGCCTCGGCGCCAGCAGAGAAGAGACGCTCGTCGTCGAGGATTCATCCAGAGGGCTCAACTCAGCCGTAGCTGCCGGCATCGACTGCGCCATTGTCCACAACGACTTCACAAGAACACAGGACTTCTCGCGGGCCAGCTATCGCATCGAAACCCTGGCCGAATTGAAGGACATCATCCTAAACCGACTCTGACGCGAACACCTCGATCGCGTCCAGGTGTCCGGGCTGCAGGCCGCGCGCGGCCCTCGGCCGGATGAGCAGCCGGCGACCAGGCAGCATGAGGTCGCACCACGGCCCCTCGTCCGGAACGGCCGTGTCGTCGGTCCAGATCAGCGCCCGGCCCTCGTCGGAGATCACCGCCTGGGCGGCGGCGAGCTTCGCCGCGTCGCCCGCCATGCCCGCGCGGGGCCGCCCGGTGAGCGCCCGGGCCAACGGCGGCAGGCCGAACAGCCGCTCCACCTGGTCGGCGTCCGGGCACCAGGTGGAACACCAGCGCACCTCGGCCACACCCGTGCGGTGGATCTCCCGGATGCGCCGGATCAGTGCGGGAGCCCAGCGCATCGGCCACGCCTCGCCCATGGACACGGCCATGCCGCGCCGCGGCGCGGCGCCCCAGCCCGGGCGTTGGACGTTGAGTACTCCGTCGACGTCGAGCAGCCACACCGGCGGTTCCACAGCGCTCACCTCCCTCGGGCTACAGTCCGGACGTGTACTGGATCGGCGGCGGCAGCGGGGCCGGTAAGTCGACCGTCGCACGCCGCCTGGCGGCCCGGCACGGGCTGCGCGTCTACGATACTGACGCCGCGATGGCCGGCCACGCCGCCCGCAGCACGCCGCAGACGTGCCCGTACCTGCATGAATTCGCGGGCATGACGATGGACGAGCGGTGGGCGGACCGGTCGCCGCAGGTGATGCTGGAGACCTTCCACTGGTACCGCGGCGAGGGGTTCGACCTCATCGTCGAGGACCTGAGCGCGCTGCCCGTACCAGGGCTTTGATGTCTTAGGTGTGAACGGGCAGTGGGCCTCGGACCTGCCGTGGAACGCGGACGACGAAGCGGCACTCGCGGAATGGGGCCGCGTTCACCAACCCCATCCTGCTTACCTGACGCGGACCCGGTTGTCGTCGTCGGCCAGGTCGGCGAGCAGGACGCGGTCGTCGGTCGTGACATACAGCCGACTGCCACGGGCGGCGAAGGGACGGAACAGCGGGACCTGCTCGCCGCCCGGCTCGACGAACACCGCCTGATCGACATACTCCACCGAGGTACCGGCCAGACGGCAACTCGCGAGGCGCATGTGGTCGTCGTACTCGCCTACGAACACGACGTCGCGACCATGAACCATCACCGACCTCGCGCCACGCACAGGCGTGGGCGCGTACGCCGTCGCCCGACCGCCCTCGATCTTCACCAGCGGAAACTCGGTGTAGTAACAGATCCACGTGGTGCGGGCGTCGACGTTGAGCGCGTAACAGTCGGCGATGTAATCCGCTCCGGACGGCGGTTCGTACTGCCACAGCTGTTGCCCGTCCGCGCTGAACCGGACCAGCCCGGACCTGCCGATGCCACTGTTTCCATCGCCGAAGACGCCTTCGTCGAAGTACGCGACCCAGATGGCGCCGGCCGCGTCGACGGCGACATGTTCGATCCCATCGCCGAGGCAGAACGACCGGCGCTGCCGGCCGGTCGGGTCGTAGACGTAGGCGTTGTCGTCCCACTCGCCGTTCCCACGCCGGTCGCTCCGGCTATAGATGACAAGCGTCTCGTTGCCGGGCAGCAGTGCGAGATGCGGGTACGCCACACCGTAGGGACGCATCGCGGTTCGCTGCCAGTCGTTGCCGTCGAAGAGGAACAGGGCAGCCGACGAGACGTCACCGCGCCGCACGGCGACCGCGGCCAGCTGCCCATCGAAGGACGCCGTCACCGCGACGATCTCCTCGTCGGCCACGAGCGGTGGCAGGACACATAGTTCCCTCATTTGGATCATCCGCACCGCACGGTCTTACCAGGAACGGACCCGGCCGGTCATCCGGGTTTGCGGGCCTCGATGAGGAAGCGTTGGGAGTGGGCCACGAACGGCCAGTCCCGCTCGATCCGCTCGTGCAGCGCCCGCAACGGGTCGCGATACCGCGCCACGGTGAACTCCCGGACCGATCCCGCGGGTCCGCCGGGGCCATCATGATCAGAGCGTACGGCCGGGTCAGGCCCCACGACATCCGGCCAAAGTCGAACCCGAGGTGTAGACCTTCGGCCCGCCGCCACCGACCTCGGCTCGTAGCGGCGTTACAGCCGCTCCAGCAATCTGTTCCACAACGAATGGCGCGGAAAGGAAGTGAGAAACGATGAGCGACATCCGAACGAACACCCCGAGCGTGCTCGACAACCCGGCGATCCCCGTGCAGGCCAAGCTCGCGGCAGCCTGGACCAGCTTCATGTTCCTCTACATCTACGTCGACTACTTCCACCTCTACAAGCCCGGCGCCGTCGACGAAATCCGGGGTGGCGTCATCTTTGAGTTCGACATCAGCCCGACGTTATTGACCATTTTCCTCGCGGCCGTGGCGATCCCGGCGCTGATGGTGATGCTCTCCATGACGCTGCCCGCCCGGGTGAACCGCGCCGCGAACCTCGTCGTTGCGTTGGTCTACATCCCCTTCTCGGTGTTCAACGCGGTAGGGGAGTCCTGGGCCTGGGCCTCCTTCTACGGCCTCTCCATCGGAATCGAGGTGCTGATCCTGGCCCTCATCCTGCGGTACGCGTGGGGATTCCGTCCGGACATCGCACGCGCCGTATCCTCCCGCGAATCGGTGTCGGCGCGCTGAACCGATCCGCTCGTCCGACATCGGCGCATGGTTGCGCCGGTGGGGTGGGCGGGCCGCGTGTGTCCCCGGCCCGCCCACCCCGGTCCGTTACGGGCTGGTGCAGGTCAGCGTCGGGGTCGACGCCGTGCCGTTGCCGATGAAGCCGAACGTGGTCGTGGCGCTAGCACCGAGCGAGCCGTTCCACGTCGCGTTCTTCACCGTCACCGCGGAGCCGCTCGTGGTGAGGGTGCCGCTCCACAGCTGGGCGATCGTCTGGCCGCTGGCCAGCGTCCAGCGCACCGTCCAGCCGTTGATGGCCGCCGAGCCCGCCTTGACGGTGACCTCACCCTGGAAGCCGCCCTGCCACGAGTTGACCGTCCGGTACGTGGCGCTGCACGCGCCCGTCGAGCCGGTCGGCCCGGAGCTGGTCGGCACGGAACTCGTCGGCAGCGAGCTGGTCGGCACCGAACTCGTCGGGACGGAGCTCGTGGGCGCCGAGCTGGTCGGCGGGTTCGACGTCGCCGGTCCGGAGGTCGAGCCGCTCAGCGTCGGCGTCGTCCAGTCGACCCACTGCGACAGTGAGCCCTGCGCGTTGCTGGCGATCCGGAACACGCCGGCGTCGTTGCCCGTCTTGAGCAGGAACCGCTTGAGGAACTTCTGCAGCGGGTCCCTCCACTCGCTGCGGACCGCGCAGTGGTTGCCGTCGGAGACGGCCGACCAGTACGTGATGGCGTCGCCCACGCCGAGGGCCTTGTAGACCTCGGCGCCGGCCAGGGCCGACACGCTGCCGGACTTCGCGCCGAGCCACGCGATGCTCGGATTCTCCATGATGAGCAGCCCGCGCGGCGCCACCATGGCGACCAGCGAGTGCTGGTCGATCGGGAGCGCGTTCGGGTTGCCGGTGAACGAGCTGAACGCGTCCCCGAGCCACGGCTGCTCCGAGTACGCGCTGCTCAGCGGCTGGGCACCGCTCTCGGTGGCGATGGAGCGCATGGCCGGCACGCCACCGCTGCCCGACTCGATCGGCATGGTCAGCGCGATGCGCTGGTCGAACGCGCCGATCGCGAACGCGCCCTTGCCGTAGCGGGAGCAGCCCGTGACGCCGAGCCCGTCCGCCTTGATGATGCTGCCGCCGGACTGCTCGATGACGTCGATGATCCGGCTCACGCCCCAGGCCCAGGCGGCGAGGATCCCGGTGCCGCTCGTGGCGCCGTAGATGCTGTAGAACGCGCCCTGCTTGTTGGTGCGCCCGGTGCCCTCCTTGCCGACAGCGAGCGGGTCGTAGTTGATGACCGCGACGCCCGCGGCCCTGATGGTGGCCGTGTCCGCGCCGAGCCCGCCGACGACGAAGACGGCCGGGAACGGTCCGGTGCCGCCGGGCAGCGAGACGCTGGCCGAGAAGCTGGCGCTGCGACCCTGGTCCGACACGTTGACGGTGATGTTGGTGCTGGAGACGGTGCCGGTGACGCTGGCCGGCTTCGCGGGCTTCGTGCCGTACACGAACCGCTCCGCCAGTTTCTTGATCTCCTCACGGCGGCAGCGCCAGTCGGACCTGGTGGAGATGCGCGTGCCGTCGATCCGCTTGAACGGATCGGGCAGCTTCGCATTGGATGTGGTCGAGCTGGGCACGTTGACCGCGCAGTCGGCACCCTCGTCCTCAACGCCGGCGACGGCGGCGCCGGCGGTCGTGCTGGTAGAGATGACCGCGGCCGCTCCCACGACCGCGAGCGCCGACACCGTCACCGCGATGACGGTCGACCGGATCCTTGAGCGGCCCGAGCTTATGGTCACAAGGACTCCTTCCCACCGAGTGTTGGCGCGACAAGCCGAAATCGATGATCACGGATGTCTAGTACTACCAGCGTCAATTTCGATCTTGGATAAAATCAACCAGTACGCCGAAACGTTTCGCGACCTTTCGCTAACCATTCCTGGAGGCCTCGCACGGTGGCCGGCGCCACCCCCGTAGGGACCCTGCCCACACCGGGAAACCCCGAGGACGAAACTGTCGGCCAACATCAGGAATCGAAATTTTCCGATACTCAAGTCAGCACATCAGATGGGAAGTTGCGGTGATGTCGCGCCCGGGGCGGGCCGGGGAGTGGCTGGCCGGAGTAGGCCAACGGTCGGACAATTACCGGCGTTATCGCAGGGCCGAGTTCCCTGCGTACCTGTCCGAACGTTGGCGGCGACCTGGTTCGGCGCGGACAGCCTCCGCGATGAAGACGAACTCCCTGCCGGGGCGGTCCGGCGCCTCCCGTACGTCGAGGACGCGGTAGCCGGTGTCGGCGAGGCTCGACTCGACCTCGTCACGGTCGCGGAACCGCAGTGTCGAGTCCGACGTGACGATCGCACCGTCGGCCAGGAACCGGTACGTGTGCCGGAAGGAGACGAGCGGCAGGCTGACGTCGGTGACCTCCCGGCGCTGCTCCACCGGCCCGACGCCCGGAACGTCGAGGACGACGGGGCCCACGTCGACCGCCCACTCCTCCCACGCGCGGCGCTCGGGTCGTCGGGTCTCGAAGACGAGACGACCGTCGGGACGAAGGGCGGCGTGGATGCCCCGCAGGGCCCGCACCCAGTCCGCGTCGGTCAGGAAGACCTGGGCCACGTTCCCGGTCATCGTCGCCAGGTCGGCCGCGAGCCCCGGCACCGCCGTGGCGTCGCCGGTAATCCACCGAACCCGGCCGGCCCCGTCCTTGCTCCCCGCGACCTTGAGCGACTCCTCGGCCGGGTCGACGCCCACGACCGCGTAGCCGTGTCCGGCGAGTAGGATCGCCAGGGAACCCGTGCCGCAGCCGATGTCAAGGACCGAATTCGCGCCCAGCTCCCGGGCGATCGCGAGGTAGGCGGCCAGGTCGTCACGGCTGCCGTCGAAGGCGTCGTAGACCCGCGCGAGCAGCGGGTGAGCGAAGATCGCGTCCGGCATGCACTGACCATAGTAAGAACCACCCGCTCCGACACGAGACGGAGGGTTGATCATGCGTGGTGCGGTCCTGTACCGGCCGGCACACCGAGGCGCAGGTCTACCGGTAGTCGGCGAAGATCCGGCGCTCGGCGCCGTCGACCGTGATCGCGCCGCCGTGCGGCAGGATCCACTGCGGCCGGGTGTGGCCGAACGGGACGCCGACGCAGATGACCGCGTCCGGGTTGTAGCGGGTGACCACCTCGACGACGGTGTCGCGCTGCTCCGCGCGTAGCCGTGCCCGTTCCGCGGCATCCGGTCGGCGGGTGAAGTCGGAGACCGGCGGCCGCGCGACCAGCACCGCGTCGACCGCGCCGAGAATCCCGCGCTCGCCGAGCGAGCGGACGATCCATCCCACGTTTCGCGCGGGGAGCAGCTCCTCAGACGTCTCGATAATCAACACCCCACCATCGAGTACGTCCGGAGGGAACGGAAAGCGTCCCGCCGTCAGGACCCACTCGATGACCTCGAGGCAGCCGCCCCAGGCGGCGCCGGTGACCGTGCGACCCGGCCCGTACCAGTCCCAGGGCGTGGTCGGCTCGCGGTCCCCGAAGGACTCCAGCGCCCGCGGGTCGGCCCAGTCGATCCCGATGTCCTCGGACTCGCCCGGGTCGGTGATCTCGAGTCGCTCGCCGGTGAGCAACGCCGCCCGCAGCGACCGCGCGTGAACGTCGTCCACGGTGGGTCCGGGGCCCAGGTGAACCTGGGAGGAGCCGCCGTAGAAACTCGCGATGCCCAGGCCCCACAGCCAGTGGTGCAGGTTGGTGTTGTCGCTGGTGCCGAGGAACGGCTTCGGGTCGGCCCGGGCGAGGTCGGCGTCCAGGTGCGGGATGACCGTGATCTGGTCCTCGCCGCCGACCACGGCGAGAATGCCGCGGATGCGGGGGTCGGCGAAGGCGGCGTTGATGTCCGCCGCCCGCGCGGCAGGGGCCGCGCCCACCTGTCGGGTCGTCGGGTACTCGACGGGGACGAGGCCGGTCAGGTCGGCGAGCCGCCGCATGGCCTGCTCATGAAGCTCGGGGAACAGGCCGGGCGCGGCGAAGGACGGGGAGATGACCGCGATGTGATCTCCCGGTCGGGCCTTCGGCGGACGTACACGTTCCTGGCTCATGCCGTTATTGAACGACGTCCGATCTTCGCGGGCACCTCATTTCAGCACCAGCAGATCGAGGGCGTCGACGACCGGACCGGTATCCGTCAGCGCGGCTTCACGCAGCCGCGACAGGCCCGCGGCGTACGCGTCGTCGCTGATCAGTTGCAGGAGGGTGTGCGCCTCGCGCCGCAGGTTGACAGCGGCGTCGTGCAGCGACGGTGCGGTCACCTCGGGGACCGTCTCGAACCCCGCGGCGGTGAAGCCCGCGGTCGCGAACGCCGCCTCGACCCGGGCGACGCTCGGATAACGGTCGAGCACCGCGACGGCCTCCGGGAAGTAGCGGAACAGCCCTATCGTCTCGTGCCGCCCGGCGAACACGGACCGGATCAGCACGGGCGCGCCGGGTTTCAGCACCCGCCGCAGTTCGCGGGCAGCCCCGTCGAGGTCGTCGACATGGTGGATGACGGTGGAGAGCCAGGCCGCGTCGAGGCTCGCGTCGTCGGCCGGGATGTCGGCGGCGTCGCCGGGGATCACGGCCTCGAACACCGCGCGGTCCCGCATCGCCGCGGACGGTTCGACCGCGAGGACAGCCATGTCGGGCCACCAGGTCCGGAACGCCCGCGCCCAACTGCCGGTGCCGCAACCAAGGTCGAGAAGGCGCATGCCCGGCCGCGGATCCAGGTACCGCGTGATCGCCGTGCGCCAACCGGCGAGCGCGTCGTCGCCCAGGTGCCGCGTCGCCGCGAACGCCGCCGCGTCCGCGCTGTCGTACTTGATGAGGGCCATACGGTGACCCAACCCCGCACAGTCCCGCAGCACAAGAACCGTTGACGTCGCGGTCAGCAGCCTGTTGGTAGCGGACAGTGGTTGACATCGATGGAAGATCCCGGCAGGCTCTTCCCTCAGCGATGGTGGGGAATGCGTAGAGCCCCGTGGCTTCGTGCGTTGCCGTCTTCTTTCGATGGATCGGAGAGCCGATGCGCGTCGCCCTGCTCACCACGACCCAGCACGGTCACCTGAACCCCTACGTGCCGGTGGTGAACGCGCTCCAGACGGCCGGCGCCGAGGTCGACCTGCTGCTGTTGTCCGCGGACGGTGGCGCGCTCGACGAGCAGCGTCGCGAGGCCCTGGGCAAGGCGCGGGTCCACGCGGTCGGCCAGGTCGAGATGGCGCCGTGGAGCGGCGATCCGGCGAAGATCGGCCCGATGCTCCGGTCGTCGCCCGTGGCGGACGAGACGGCTGACGTGCTCCGTGCGACGGCGCCGGACTTCGTGCTCGTCGACTCCCTGCCGGTCACGGCGGCGGCCATGGTCGGTGCACACGCCTCCGGCGTGCCGTACGGGATGATCTGGGCCAATCTCGGCGGCGTCTGCCCGCGCGAGCACCGACGGGGCCGCTGGCTGTACGACGAACAGGTCGGCGACTACCTCACCCGGCACGGGGTGTTGTGGTCGACCCGGACCCACTCGGCGCGGTCGCCGATCCTCAATCTGATGCCGACGATCCCCGCGCTCGTCGGGGGCGACGCGGTCACCGACGACGGTGTGCAGCTGGTCGGGTTGCCGGGTGCGGCGGGCACGCGCGGCGACGAGGTCACCTTCCCGGGCCTGGACCGGCTCGACCCCGACCGCCCGGTGGTGTACGTGTCCTTCGGCACGATCTTCTACCGGCGGCCGGACCTGCTGCGCACGGTGATCACCGGGGCGGCGGCGACCGGCGCGCAGGTGATCGCCGCGGTGGGGGACCTCGCCGAGGAGCTGGCGCTGCCCGACGACGTGCTCACCGCCCCGTACCTGCCGCAACGCGAGGTGCTCGAGCGCGCCGACATGTTCATCACCCACGGCGGGTACAACTCGGTGGCCGAGTCGGTCCGGGCGGCGACGCCGATGCTCGTGATCCCGCTGGCGGTGGACCAGCCCGTCCAGGCGCATTTCGTGGGCAGCGCGGGCTTCGGGACGGCGTTGGCGCCGGCCGACGTCACCGGACAGGCGGTCGCTGACGCTGTCACGGACCTGCTCGATCCCGCCCGCGACTACCGGGCCCGGCTACGCGCCGCGCAGCCGGAGTGCGGCGATGCCGCCGCGCGCACGGCCGAACTGGTCATCGACACGGTCGGGACGCTACAGGGACAGGGGGAGCGGTGACGATCGAACTGCAGCGACCGGTGGGCGACCGGATCGTGTTCGACGACCTTGAGCGCCTCTCGTTCCGGGTGGACCGCCGCGCCTACACCGACGACGACGTGGCCACCCAGGAGATGACCAGGATCTTCGACAAATGCTGGTTGTACGTCGGGCACGAGTCGGAGGTGCCCGGGCCGGGCTCCTATGTGGCACGTGACGTCGGCGGGCGCCCGGTGGTCATGGCGCGCGGGTCGGACGGGGTGATCCGGGTGTTCGCGAACAGCTGCCCCCACCGCGGGGCGCTGGTCTGCTCGCAGCCAGCCGGGCAGGCCAGGTCGTTCCGGTGCCCGTACCACGATTGGACCTTCTCCAACCAGGGTGAGCTGGTCGGGGTCCCGATCCCCGACGGGTACGGGCCGGGCTTCCGGAAGGCGGACTTCGGCCTGGCGCGGCACCGTAGCGACACCTACCGCGGTTTCGTGTTCGCCACGTTCGATCCGGCGCAGCGGCGCACGCTGACCGAGTACCTGGCGGGCGCGACGGAGTACCTCGATCTGATCGACGACCAGTCCGAGGTCGGGATGGAGGTGATCCAGGGCGCGCAGCTGCACGGGGCCCGGGCCAACTGGAAGCTCATGATGGAGAACAGCGTCGACATCTACCACTTCCGGGCCCTGCACAAGCGCTACGTCGGCTACATGGAGTCGCTGGGTTCGGTGCCGCCGCGGCGCCGGGGCGGCTTCGGCCGCGCCCTCGGCCTGGGGCATGGAGCCAACGAGCTGCCGCCGGCGGCGGCCCGGCCGCTGGCCTACTGGACGCCGATGTTCGGCGAGGAGTATCGGCCGCGGATCGAGGCGACGGCGGCACGGTTCGTCGACCGGTTCGGCGCCGAACGCGCCGAACGGATCACCCGCACCAACCGGGCGCTGCTGATCTTCCCCAACCTGATGATCATCGACGCGATCGCGATCACGATCCGCAAGATCGACCCGGTCAGCGCCGGCCAGATGGCCATCACGTCGGTCGCCCTGGCGCCCAGGGACGAGGACCCCGACATCCGGGAACTCCGCAAGAGCCACTACCTGACGTTCATGGGCCCCGCCGGCTTCGCCACCCCCGACGACATCGAGATCGTCGAGTCGTGCCAGCGGGGCTATCTCAACCGCGCGGTCCGCTACTCGGACCTGTCGCGCGGCATGAACAAGGAGGTCCCGGAGACGACCGACGAGCTTCCCGCCCGCGAGTTCTGGCGCCAGTGGGACCGGCTGATGCACGGGGAGCAACCACGATGACCATCGAGCTGACGGTCGACGAAGCGGCCCAGGTGCGGCTGTGGCACCGGGTGAGCCGGTTCCTGTTCCGCGAGGCGCGCCTGCTCGACGAGTGGCGGCTGCGCGAGTGGTACGACGAGATGCTGACCGACGACATCCGCTACTCGGTGCCCGCCACCGACGTGCGCGGTGAGCCGGCGCTCGGGCTCATCGACGACGACGCCGCCCGGCTGCGCCAGCGGATCGAACAGCTCCTCAACGGCGAGGTGTGGTGCGAGAACCCCCGGTCGCGGACGAACCGGCTGATCAGCAACGTCGAGATCCTGGCCGACCGGGGCACCCACCTCGACGTGGCGGCGAATGTCGTCGTGTACCGGTTCGGGCACGGGCGCTCCGACGCCTACGTCGGGAAGTACCGGCTCGAGCTCGTCGTCGACGGCGGGTCGTTCCGGGTCCGCAGACGCGTCGTGGTGCTCGACCACGAGACGCTGTACGAGCACGGCAAGCTCAGCATCATATTGTGATCGGCAGCGCGCCACCCGTTGCCGCCGCCCAGCAGCGTCTCCCCCGCGAGGTCTACGTCCTCAGTGTCGTGGGCGGCTGCGTCATGCTGGGCCTGGGACTGGTGCTCCCGGTCCTGCCGGTGTACGCCGCGACGTTCGGCGCCGGACCCACCCGGATCGGCGTGCTCGTCGCCCTGTTCGCGGTGATGCGGCTGGCCACCAGTCCGTTCTGCGGCCGGCTCGGGGTCCGGTTCGGGGAGCGGCGGGTCCTGGTCGCCGGCCTGCTGCTCTGTGCGGTCTCCTCGGCCCTGACGGCGTTCGCCGGGTCGTACGCGCAGCTGCTCGTGTTCCGCAGCCTCGGCGGCATCGGCTCCGTGCTCTTCTCGGTGTCCGCACTGGCCACACTTCTGGCGATCGCGCCGGCCGACCAGCGGGGCCGGGCCAGCGCCGTGTTCGAAGCGGGCTTCCTGCTCGGCGGGATCTGCGGACCGGCGCTGGGCGGGCTGCTGGCGCTCATCGCGCTGTCCGCGCCGTTCCTGGCGTACGCCGTGCTGTTACTGGCCGCCGCGGCGCTGACAGTGGCGGTGCTCCGCGCCGGCCGGACCGCCGGCGCGCAGCCCGGCCGTGCCGTGGTCGGCCTGCCGGCGCTGCTGGGGGACCGTCGCTACCTGGTGGCCTGCCTCGCGGCGTTGGCGCAGGGATGGGTCCTGTTCGGACTGCGCAGCGCACTGGTCCCCACGGTGGTGGTGGCGTGGCGACATGACGTGGCGTGGGTCGGGTGGGCGTTCACGATCTCCGCCCTCGTTCAGGCGTTGCTGATCATGCCGGCCGGTCGGGTTGTCGATCGGGCCGGCCGTCGGCCCGCCATGATGGCCGGCACCGGCGTGGCCGCGGCGGCGATCACCGCCCTGGCGTTCGTGGACTCCTACGCCTGGCTCGTCGTCCTGCTCTGCGTGTACGCGGCGGGATCAGCGCTGCTCAACGCCGCGCCGGCGGCGCTGGTCGGTGACGTCGTCGCCGGCCGGGCCGGCAGTGGCGTCGCCGTCTTCTCGATGTGCACCGATGTCGGCGCCGTGGTCGGACCGGTCGCCGTCGGGCTCATCGCCGAGCGGGTGGGTGTTCCGGCCGCCTTCGGCAGCGGCGCCGCGCTGCTGGTCGTCGCCTTCGCGGCGTCGTGGACGTTGACAACTGTTCGGCCCATACGAAGGAGTTGATCGATGAATCAGCCGGCTGACCGACGCGAGCGCGGTGAGGCGATGTTCCAGCAGGTCTTCGGCCGCGAACCGCGCCCGGGTTCCTACCCGGAGTTCCTGCAGCTCACCATCGACCACCTGTTCGGCGAGATCTGGACCCGCCCGCACCTGAGCGTCGAGGAACGCGAACTGGTCGCGCTGACTGCGGTCGCGTTGGCGCGCACCGACTGGGAGCTGCGCGGCCACATCGGTGCCGCCCTGCACCTCGGGATGTCGCGGGAGAAGATCATCGAGGTGATCATCCAGCTCGCCTACTACGGCGGCTGGCCGGTCGCCAACAACGGGCTGCGCGTCGCCCAGGAGGTCTTCGCCGAACTGGACGCGGACCATGAGCAGTGAACCGTTCCCGCTCGGCCCGGCCGAGAAGGTCGACCTGTGGCGCCAGCGGTTCTTCGAGGCCCAGGCGGCCGCGGAGGAGTTCATCCTCAAGGAACACGGCGAGGAGGGCCTGGCCGCGTGGATCGAAGCCAACTCCCGCATTACCGCTGACCTCCTGCGGGCCCAGCGGCCCGCCGGGGTGTCCGCCACCGACCACTTCATGACCCGGCTGCAGCGTCAGCTGGCGCTGTACGACTCGACGGTGACCAGCGAGCCCCAGCCCTCGGGCACGGTCCTGCGCAACGCCGACTGCGGCATCCTCCGCTACCGCAAACGGGCCGAACGCGCCGGCGTCGTCCTGACGTTCTCGTCGCCGTGCGCGTACTGCCAGGAGCTCAACACCGCCATCGCCGCCCGCTACGTGGAACCGGACGTCACGGTGTCGTGCGAACTGGCGGGCGACGGGTGCACCTGGCGCGCCGAGTCGCCGCACCGCGGACGAGACGGCGACTGAACCAACGGCAGTGCCGTGCGCTCGACGGCCGGCGACCGGCTGCCGTCGAGCGTCATGCCGAGCTGCCGGCCCACCGCCACGCACAGGTCGTACGCCGCGGTGCGGGTCAGGTCCTCATGATCGTTCTGGGTGAAACACGCCGATGCCACGTTCCTGTTCCGTAGCCGCAGGTACCACGGGAACAGCGCGCCCAGCGCGGGCTCGGTCAGCATCGTGCGCGAGTGCACGATCGTGCCCACCAGCAGGTTGCCGAACGGACGCTGCCTGGCGTTCATGAAGCTCTTCAAACGCTCCTGAAAGATCTTCAACACCGCGGGTACGTTCCCCGCGTACACCGGCATGGCGAGCAGCATCGCCCGCGCGCCCTCGGCCAGCTCGACGACGTGCTCGAAGTCGTCGTCGAGCGTGCACCGGCCCACCTCGGGATCAAGGCAGGTGTCCTCGCCCTCGCACATCGCGATGCGGTGATCGATCAACCGGATCCGCTGGATCTCCGCGTCCCTGACCTCCCGGACGACGCCGCTGACCGCCGCTTCCAGCAGCGCGTCAGTCAGCGACGGGAGACGCTTCTGCGTACAGGACAACGCAACGATCTTCATCCGATGGGCCTCCCGGGTCCGTTCAGCTTAGAACAATTGAGTAGACGAACTCAGGCGGTCGCTCCCTTCCCGGGGCCAGACTGGGCCGATCCCAGTCGTACCGAGGAAGGTTGTGACCCGTGGACAGTTCACCGATGCAGCTGCGGCCCGCCATCGACGATGACCGCGACTGGATCTACGAACTGCGCCACCGGGTGTACGCCGAGGAGCTGGGTCAGCATGCGCAGAACCCCGACCGGCAGCTGCGCGACAACCTCGACGGGAACAACAGCTACCTGGTCGCGGCATGCGGCGACACGAGGGTCGGCTTCGTGAGCATCACCGCTCCGTGGGTGGGCCGGTACGCGATCGAGAAGTACCTGACGCGCGACGCGCACCCGCTGCTGCGCGACGACGCCCTGTTCGAGATCCGCATCCTGACCGTCGAACCACGCTGGCGCGGTGGCGCGGCCGCCGCGCTCCTGATGTACGCCGCGCTGCGCTGGATCTCCGCTCGCGGCGGCCGGACGGTGGTGGCCCTCGGCCGGGCCGAGCTGCGCCAGATGTACCTGGACGCGGGACTGCGCCGACTGGGCCCGACCGTCCAGTCCGGCCAGGTCGCCTTCGACCTGATGGGCGGCCGGGTCGAGGACCTCACCAGGCACACGCTGCACCGCCACGGCCGGGCGTTGCGCCGGCTCGCCACCGCGGTGGACTGGCGGTTGGACGCCGCGTGGTGGCCCGGCCCGGACGGCTGCGAGCACGGCGGCCGCTCGTTCGACGCGATCGGTCGGGACCTTCGCACCCTGGACCGCCGCCAGGGGGTGGTCGCCGCCGACGTA
Organism: Luedemannella flava; assembly: GCF_039528515.1. Taxonomy (NCBI): domain Bacteria; kingdom Bacillati; phylum Actinomycetota; class Actinomycetes; order Micromonosporales; family Micromonosporaceae; genus Luedemannella; species Luedemannella flava. Next base: position 36,063 of record NZ_BAAALT010000034.1, on the reverse strand, counting down.
CTCGACGCCTGGTTCCCGCCCGCGCCCGGCGTCGTCGAGGCGCTGGCCGACGACGCGGGCTGGATCGCCAGGACCTCGCCGCCGACCGGGGCCGAGGGCCTGCTGGACGACATCGCCGCCGCTCGCGGGCTCCCCGTGGATTCGCTGGTGGTCGGCGCCGGCTCGTCCGACCTGATCTTCCGAGCGTTCCGGGAGTGGCTCACCCCGGACAGCAGGGTCCTGTTGATCGACCCGAGCTACGGCGAGTACGCCCACGTGACCGAGCGCGTGATCGGCTGCCGGGTGGACCGGTTCGGGCTACGACGCGACGAAGGCTGGCGGATCGACCCCGACCGGCTCGCGACCGCCCTGCGCGCCGGGTACGACCTGGTTGTGCTGGTCAACCCGAACAATCCCACCGGCCGGCACCTGCCCGCGGCCCAGCTGCGCGAGGTCCTGGCGCAGGCGCCACCGCGGACAAGGTTCTGGATCGACGAGGCATACCTCGGCTACGTCGGGTTCGACCAGTCGCTGGCGGACTGGGCGGCCGCCCGGCCCAACCTCGTGGTCTGCAGTTCCCTGTCGAAGATGTACGCGCTGTCCGGCCTGCGGGCGGCGTACCTGGTGGCTGACGCGCCGACCGCTGCGGCCCTGCGCCGGTGGACCCCGCCCTGGGCCGTCAGCCTGCCGGCCCAGATCGCGGCCGTCCGGGCGCTGGCCGACCCAGACCACTACCTCGACTGCTGGGCACGAACCCACCAGCTACGCGCGGAGCTGGCGGCGGACCTCCGCGCCGTGGACGGGGCAGTCACCGTCGACGAATCCGTGGCCAACTTCGTGGTCATGACGCTCCCGCACAGTGGTCCCACCGCCGGCCAGTTGGTGCGGCAGTGCCGAAGCCTCAACGTCTACCTCCGCGACGTGTCTCCCATGTCGCGGGTGTTCGAGGGTCGTACGATCCGCATCGCGGTCAAGGACCCGACCGGCAACGCCCGTATCGTCGAGGCCTACGCTGCCGCGCTCAACGACCTGAGGACCGACCCGACGCGATGATCACCATTGGTTCCCTGGTGCCGTACCTGGCTGGCGCGCTGGTGCTCGGCGGCATCGCGGTCCTGCTGTCCCGTCAGCGTGAGCTGATCAAACGCTGGTGCGCCTGGGTGGTCGGCGTCCCCATCATCACCGCGGCGTTCTGGCTCGGCCGACCGGGCGCCGCGGCTGTCGCGGCCGTCGCGGCGCTCATCGCCGCAGTCGAGTACGCCCGACTGGCCCGGCTCACCAGGGCGGACCGGGTGGTGCTGGCGGCCGCCCTGGTCGGGCTCATCCTGACCGCCTGGCTCGCCCCGGCACGCCTACCGCAGGTCGCGGCCGGCGCCGCCCTCGCGATCGCCGCGGTGCCGCTGCTGGCCGGGGACGCCGCCGATGGCGGTCGCCGGCTCGCGTCCGGCGTACTGGGGCTGGCCTGGCTCGCCCCGCTCGCGCTTCTCGTGCCGCTCGGCGCGACCGCGCTCGCCATGTTCATGGCGGTCTCCGTCGCCGACATCACCGCCGCCCAGGTCGGCCCGCGCCTGCGCGGCCCGCACCTGTCGCCGCTCTCGCCGGGCAAACGGTGGAGCGGGACGCTCGTGGGATCGGTGGCCGGAGTGGGCGTCCTCGCCCTGCTCGGCATCGCCACCGTGCCCATGGTGCTCGCGGTTGCCGTCGGTGGCCCGGCCGGCGACCTGCTCGAATCGATGATCAAGCGCGGGGCGGACGTCAAGGACACCGGGCGCTGGCTGCCCGGGTCCGGCGGCATCCTGGACCGTGTGGACTCCCTCCTGATCGCCCTCGCCGTGGTCTTCGCGTGCTCGTGGTGACTGATCCGTACTGTGTCACTCATGTCCCGACCCCGGTTGCAGCAGATGTTGGCGCAGGGCGACGGTGTGCTGCTCTTCAGCCTCACCCCGCCCAGGAGCAGCGCGACCGAGGAGCGCATCAAGGAGATCGCCGCCGTCACCCTGGAGCGCCTGTCCGCCCTCGATGTCGACGGCCTGATCCTGTACGACATCGACGACGAGTCCGACCGCAACCCCGACGAGCGTCCCTTCCCGTACCTGCCGACGCTGGACCCGGCCCGGTACTACGCCGCTCTGCGGTTCGCTGAAGACGCTGGAGTTCGTCCGTTGGCTCGGCGTGGACGTCCCGCGCTGGCTGGAGAACTCGATCCGGTACGCCGACGACCCGATCGCCGAGTCGTACCGGCAGGCCGTGTCGATCGCCGAGGACCTGATCGACTTCTGCGAACACCTTGGCATGCCGTACGGCTTCAACGTCGAGAGCGTCTCGATCCGCAAGGCGGAGATCGAGGCCTCCATCGAGCTCGCCGCCACCGTCGCCATGCTCCTGTGTGGCCGCCGCTAGTCATACCGGTACTTCAACGAGTCCGCCTCCACCTGCTCGATGTCAGCGATCGTCAGGTCGGGCATCCGGAGTTGGGCCAGGGTCACCTCGGCGGACGTCGGCTGGGCGTCCACCGACAGCCACAGTTCCGGCTGCCAGACCCCGCCGCGCAGCAACGCCTTCGCGCGCTGGCCGGCGGCTTGTCTACGGCGGTCAGCCGCGACAACAGCTCGGGGCGGGTGGAGACGCAGGTCCGGCCGTTCACCCGCAGCGTCGTGGTGCGCCCAGGAATGACGAACAGCAGCCCGCCCGCCCGGTCACGATGACGTTCCGCAGGGTGTCCAGGCGCTTGTTGCCGCGGTGTCAGCTGGTGAGGCCGGCGTCGTGGGCGAGTAGGGCGATCTGGGTACGGTTGTTGAGATTGAGTTTGGTGAGTATGTGGGAGATGTGGGCTTTCACGGTGGCCACGCTCATGAACAGTTCGTTGGCGACCTCGGCGTTGGATTTGCCGTGCCCGACGGCGATGGCGACCGCGCGTTCGCGTCCGCTGAGCTGATCCAGCGCGGTGGTGGCGTGCCGTTGCCGGGCGGCGGCGCCGGTGTCGCTGAGGTGGGCGATGAGCTGTCGGGTCACGGTCGGCGACAGGATGGGTTCGCCGGCTGCGACCCGCGTGATCGCGCGCAGGATCTCGGCGGGTGGGGTGTGTTTGAGCAGGAAGCCGCTGGCCCCGGCGCGCAGCGCGCGCAGAACGTGCTCGTCGGCGTCGAAGGTGGTCAGGACGATGACCTCGGGTGGGTCGGGTCGGGCGCGCAGCTGTTCGGTAGCGGCGAGACCGTCGAGGGTGGGCATGCGGATGTCCATCAGCACCACGTCCGGGGCGTAGGCGTCGACGGCGGCGGCTACTTCGCTTCCGTCGCCGGCCTCGCCCACCAGGGTCAGGTCGGGTGAGCCGCCGATGACCATCGCCAGGCCGGCTCGCACGAGCGGGTCGTCGTCGACGACGAGGACCCGGACCGCGGTGTTCACGTTGGGCTCCTTGACTGCTCGCCTCCACAGACCGGCTCCCGGCTGCGCTCACACGATAGGCGACGGTAGCCACGCCCAGAGTCGGAAGTCACCGGCGGGGGTGGGGCCGTGTTCGAGGCGTCCCCCGGCAAGGGTTGCCCGCTCGGTGAGCCCGATGAGGCCCATACCGGCGCCGGGGATGCCGACAGTGCCGGTACTGCCCGGGCACGGGTTGCGGATCTCGACGGTGACCCCGTCGCCCGGGGTCGCCTGCACGGTGACCGCCACCTCGGCGTCGGGGGCGTGTTTGCGGGCGTTGGTGAGGCCTTCCTGCACGATCCGGTACGCGCTGCGCCCCACCACCGCCGGTACGGCGGCAAGCGCATCGGTCTGGCAGTCGAGCCGCACCGTCATCCCGGCGCGCCGGGACTGGTCGACGAGGTCGGGGAGGTCGGCCAGGGTGGGCTGCGGCCCTTCCGGTGTCTCGTCGGGCCGGTTGACACCGGCGCGGAGGACGCCGATCACCTCCCGAAGGTCCTCCAGCGCCTGGTAGGCGCTGTCGCGGACCACCCCGGCGGCGCGGGCGACCTCCTCGGGCGCGGCGTCGGGGCGTAGCTCCAGCGCCCCGGCGTGCAGGCTCAACAGGGACAGGCGGTGGGCGAGTACGTCGTGCATCTCCCGGGCGATCCGGTTGCGTTCGCCCTGGCGGGCCTCGGCGACCCGCAGTTCCTGTTCGGCCTTGACCCGCCGGGCCCGTTCGCGCAGCGACTGGCGCCGGGCCCGCACGAACATGCCCCAGGCGAGCACCGCGAGCGCGAAGGCGACGCCCAGCACGATCTGCGACCAGGGTCCGACCGGGACATCCGGGCGGACCAGCAGCGTGAGGAACGGCACGAGCGCGTACCCGGCCGCGATCCGGGCGACCACCGCGAAGCGCCGGTGCACCGCGACGGTGAACAGCGCGACGAGCGCCGCGCCCGAGGCGGACGTCGCGTAGACGCCGACCACACCGGCGACCACGGCGAGGCCGACAGGCCAACGCCGGCGCAGCCACACCCCCAGACAGCACAGGCTGCCGAGGACCAGGTCGACGGCGAGCGGGACCGGCGCGATGTGCTGCGCGAGGCCGTCGACCAAGGCGAGCATCGTGACGCCGACGGCCAGCAGGAAACACGCGGCGTCGATCACCCGGTCGCGGACCGTGCGCCCAGCCGGGCGCACCGGATCGTGGTCAGCATCGCTGATCACGCCCGCCGGTAGCGGGCTCCGATCCCGCGGGTCCGCCGGGGCCATCATGATCAGAGCGTACGGCCGGGTCAGGCCCCACGACATCCGACCAAAGTCGAACCCGAGGTGTAGACCTTCGGCCCGCCGCCACCGACCTCGGCTCGTAGCAGCGCTTACAGCCGCTCCAGCAATCTGTTCCACATCACCGGAACGGACGGCCCGAGAACCTCCGAAACCAACTCCGACCATTCCCGGGCTTCCCGCGGCGACGAATGAGGCGGAAGGCGAGAACGACCCGACCCGTGCGTATGCACGCCCAGACCTGCCGCCACTCCGGCGGCGGACCGCTCCTCTCGCAAGAAGGGCCGATGACCATCCGAACGAAAACCCCGAACCTGCTCGACAACCCGCCATCCGCATGAAACGAAGGAGTAACGACGTGAGAACCCAGAAAGCAAAACTCACCGCGCCAGAGGACCGGCAGGTCCCGGACCGGGTGTCCGCGACGCGAATCGTCGGCGGCGTCGCGGTCGCCTACGCCGCGTCAGTGATCGTTCAGAACGCGATGTTTGTGGGCACTGGGGCGCCCACCTACGGCGATCCTCTTGGTGAGGTCCTCGCCTACCACGCCGCGAACCGGGGCGCCGTGGCCGTCGCCGTGGGTCTGGAGGCCCTGAACCTGCCCCTGCTCCTGCTGTTCGTCACGGGACTACGGGGGCTCGTGCAGCGCCGCGGCGCCTCAGGGGCGGACTGGTCGCGGCTCGCGGTGGCCGCCGGAGCGACGCTCTCAGCGTTATTCGCCCTCGTCATAGCCACGCACATCGCGGTCGTGCTCGCCGCGGATGGCCTGGCCGCGCCAACCCCCGCCTTCGAGCTGGTCTGGCAGCTCCACGCCGCGGCCTTCGCGCTCGCGCTGCCCGCGCTCGGGGCGACCTTTATCGGCGCGGCGCTGGCCACCCACGCCAGCGGGTTGACACGGCCGTGGCAGCGGCTGCTCGGCGTGGCGGGCGGCAGCTTGCTCGTATTGGCCGGCGCCGGAAACCTCGCCATCGCGGATGGCTCGCCACTGGTGTTCGTCGGGGTTTCGGGCTTAACCGCGTGGCTCGTCTGGCTCGTTGTCACCGGCCTACGGCTCATCCGTGGACAGGGCTGACGTCGCTCTATGGTGGCGGCGGACCGCTCCTCTCAAAGAAGAACCGATCCTCCAGGTCGCGAAGGGCCGTGCGCCGCTCGTCGTCGGCCAGGGCCCGGGCCTCACCCGCGGCGCGAAGCGCCCTGGATCTTGTAGAGCCTCCACCAAGCCCAGCGCGCTTCAGTCGAGGCAAGTCGTCGTGCGCCGCGTCGGGTTGACGCTGGGCACCGGCTCGACTGGCGCCGCACGAGCCCGGATGCCTCAGATCAACTCGCAGTGCCTGACCTTCCCAGGCGGCCTGTCCTGTCCACGTGAAGGCTTCGGATGATCGAGGCTGTGACGTGCGGTCCGAAGGGTAGGTCCGGACGGTCGGGGCGTGAGTTGTTCGGGTCGGTCAGCCGCTTCTCGGCGCCGAGCATGGGGCGCCCACCGGCCCGGACGGCTGCCAGAATGTCGAAATGGCTCATGGTGAAAATCGTCCACGGCAGTGATGTGGTCCGTGATCGGAATGGCCGACCTTTAGGAAGGTGCCGGTGGTGGTGGGATTGTCCTGGCCAGGAGCACGGAACCTGCGTGATCTCGGCGGTAGGGTGCTGCGCCACGGGGGGACGACAGCCCAAGGTCGGGTGTTCCGCTCGGCCGCACCCGAGTACCTCAGCGACGACGGCTGGGCCGCGGCAAAGGCGGCCGGAGTACGCACGGTGGTGGACCTGCGCAACGCCCCAGCAGAGACGCGGCGCACGCCAGAGCACCCGATCATCCGGTCCGCATCGCTGGACGGGCTGGTCTTCGTGGCGGCGCCGACCGAGGACCCTGACGACGTCGAGTTCCTGCGGGTGTGTGGCCCCTGGCTGGACCACCCCCGCTGCTGGGTCGACAATGCTCGGCTCGCCCGGACCCGCATCGCGCGAGTCATGCGGGCGGTGGCCGAGGCCGAGACGGCCGTGCTCGTCCATTGCGCCGGCGGCCGAGACCGCACCGGCATGATCTGCGCGATGCTGCTGGACCTCGCCGGCGCGACCGGGGACGCCATCATCGACGACTACGCGGACGGATGGCGCGGCGCCGGAGCCTATTCGGGCCATGGCTGGATCTACGACCCCGACCAGCAGACCTGGCGTCAACGCCACCTGCCCGCCACCGAGCCGCAGCAACTGGAAAGTCAGCTGGCCGACCGTGTGCCGGCATTGCGGGACTGGATCACCACCTTCGACACCGCGACCTATCTGGCGACGCTTGGACTCACCCGGCACGAGATCGATAGCTTGAAAGCCCTGCTGCGACCGTGACATAGGGGTAATCACCCGACGGCCACGCCGCCACGCCGCGCGAGAACCGCCGGCACACCCGCATGGATGCTTGGGTATCCGCCAACTTCACGGGGGACCGGACAGGACACCGCAGCCTTCTGCCCGAAGATCTGGTCCGGACTCCGAAGTGTTCGAGCGGACAGGACACGGCCGACAACCACTTCTCAGAAACCGTGGGACCTTCTCCGTTTCTGCGGGAACGGACACTTCACATGGCAGGCTCATGATCTTGCTACACATCCAATAACACCATAACTGTCATTATGGTGTGCTCCTCGCTAACGTTCGTTTGCCTCAATAAACACATTGTCAGAATCGATAATTCGTTAATTAGATCGCCGGAGATAGCTTACGGACGTTGACCATGTGGTGATGACCTCCTCGCCCCGCCCGGTAGGCCGTTGATCTCGGCCTGGGGCCGACGTCCCGCCGGGCACCCGTAGGCACTCGGGCGAGCGGCATCCGCCGGTCCTGTGATGGGATACGACGCGTGATCGCATCGCGGGCTCCGGTGTTGGAGATGTTGTGGGAGCCGCACGACCCTCGCCACGCGCTCGACGGACGGTTCGGCTTCAGCGACGAGGAGTCGGCCGGCCGGTGGGTTGCCGCGATGCTGGACAAGCACTGGGGCGTTCGCATCGACTTCTGCGAGCGGATCGTCATGAGCGGGGGCAACGCGCTGGCCTGGGTCGGGACGCCGGCTGGCCGGCTGCTCGCGAAGTGGTCGGTCGTGCCCGAACGTTTTCCGCGTCTGGCGCAGACGGCGCGTCTCGCGAGCTGGCTCCACGGCAGGGGGGTGCCGGTTTCCGCGCCGGTTCCCGCCCGCGACGGCCGTCTTCAGGTCGAGGCCGACGGTGTCTCCATGGGCCTGCAGCGCGAGATCGTGGGCGAACTCCTCGACACCGCCGATCTCAACCAGGTACGGACAGCCGGCGCCGTACTCGCCCGGCTGCAGGACGCGCTGGCCGCATACCCGGACGCCGATCAGCTTCCCGCGCTCGCCGGTTCGCCCGAGCCGTTGACGGCCCGGGTTACCGCCTGGGTCGACTCCGACGCCGACCATCTGCCGGTGGCCGCTCGTGACACGTTGCGCGGGCTGCTCGCCGGTGCGCCGCCCGACGGACTTCCGCGCCAGCTCGTCCACTTCGACTTCCGCTCCGCCAACATCCTGTGTGCCCGCGGCGAGGTCGCCGCGATCCTCGATTTCGAGGAGACCCGGCATGATCATCGACTCGTCGAGCTGGCTCGCGCGGCCGTCCTGCTCGGCACCCGCTACCACAACTGGGGGCCGGTGTCGGCCGACGTTCGCGCGGAGTTCCTTGCCGGCTACCGGTCCGAGCGCCCGCTGACCCCGGCCGAGTCGGGCTGGTTGGACATCCTCCTGCTGTGGCAGGCCATGGCGATGGTGCCGCCCGGCGACGACCCGACCGGCTGGGGGCCCTCGGCCTTGAGCCAGCTGGAACTCGCCCATCGCGCCGCTCCGATACTTGGATCATGACTGAGCCTTCCTGACGGTGAGCAGGCGCCACCGCGGGCGCGGCGGCTGGCCGCGGCCGCCTCGCGCATGCGGCCGTAGGCGGCGTAGCCCTCCATGGGGATGACGACGAGGGCGTGCGTGCAGGGCAGTTCGCCTCGCAGTCCCCGGTCGCCGACCACGTACGTGACGAACATCGTCGCGCTCGTCGAGCGGAAGTACGACGATTTGATCTCGCGGAGGTGGACATCCGCTTCGGCGGGGATGCCACGGCTGCGCCGCTCACCGGCCCAGTGACGAGTGTGGCGGGGGCTGAGAAATCCGCGCGGCCAGGCCCACGACGTCCGTCGGCTGGTCGGTGCGGACGACGATGACCTGCCCGACGCAACGCGGGCGCCAGACATGCGGCCAGGGTCGTCTTGCCGGATCCGGGCAGCCCGTTCACGAGGATGAGCGAATCGGCCACCCGGTCACGATCGCAGGTATGCGACGGCGGCGAGGGCCGCGACGGGCCCGTACCACTGTGGTCAGCATGCGGGTGACGCTACGGACCGCGCGCCGGTGCGGGTACCCGGCTGTCCTCCGGATCTATCTGGGGGACAACTCCCGCTCGGTCCCCGTAGGCTGCCCATCCGTGATCGAGCCGATGCTGGCGTTCGCTCTCGTGGCGGCCGTCGTGACCGTGACGCCAGGCCTGGACACCGTGCTGGTGCTGCGCACCGCCGCCGTGAGCGGCCGGCGGGCGGCGCTGGCCGCGGGCGCGGGCATCAATATGGGCTGCTTTGTCTGGGCGGTCGCGAGCGGCCTGAGCATCACGGCGGTGTTGACCGCGTCGCGGCTCGCCTACGACGGGCTGCGGTGGGCCGGGGCGGCGTACCTGTGCTGGCTCGGTTTCCGTGCCCTGTGGACCAGTCGCCGGGCGGGGACCGTGGCGGAGGTCGGACCGGTTCCCGCGCAACGGGCGGTGGTGGCGTTCCGGACGGGGCTTGCGACGAACCTGCTCAACCCGAAGGTCGGCGTGTTCTACCTGTCGATTCTGCCGCAGTTCCTGCCGGAGAACGCGAGCCCGGTGCTGGCGTCCGTGACCATGGCGCTGATCCATAACCTGGAGGGGCTCGCGTGGTTCGCGTTGCTCGTCCTCGTGGTGCGCGGTGCGGGCGGCCTGATCAACCGGCCGACGGTGCGCCGTCGCCTCGACCAGATCGTGGGGGTGTGCTTCATCGGCTTCGGGCTGCGCCTGGCCGCGGAAGGCGCCCGCCGGTAGCGGTCGGTCAGGCGGACTCGCAGATGCAGAGTTGGAGCGGCGAATCTCCGGCGAACGGTCGACCGGACCAGTCGCCGAAGCGTTCGACGAGCCGAAGGCCGCCGAGCGAGACGAGCAGCGGCAGCTCCTGCGGGAAGATGCTCCTGATCTCGAGCGGCGCGACGACGAAGTCGGGCTCGGCGTCGGTCGAGAGGTGCCACGTCCCGCGGGTGACCTGCGCGGACGCGTCGTAGATCTCGGAAACATCGACGCTGACCCTGCCACGGTCAGGATCCGTGAACGCCAACGACTCCCGTGTGCGCCGCACCCCGTCGGCTTCGGCGAGCAGCCGCACGCTCGGGTTGAACACGTCGAAGACGAACCGTCCTCCCGGCGCCAGGTGCCGTCGCACCGACCGGAAGCAGCTCACCAGAGCCTCGGCCTCGTGCAGGTGCAGGAGGGAGTTGGCGGTGATGAACACGAAGTCGAAGGTGCGGCCCAGCTCGAAGGCCCGCATGTCGCCCCGAAGCCATTCCACCGCGACGCCGCGCTCGTTCGCCTTGCGCTGGGCCTCGGTCAGCATGTTTGACGAGAAGTCCACGCCGACGCACGGATGCCCGTCGGACGCGATGGGGATCAGCTTGTGCCCGGTGCCGCACGCGAGTTCCAGTACGCGCCCGCCCTGCCGATCGGCGGCGGCCCGGTAGAAGTCGACTCCGGGTCCGCCGCCCGGGAACATGAGGTCGTACAGGCTCGCGTGCGAGTAGAACGCGTCACTCATGCAGCGCCTCCTTCTTTCCGGCGATCGGCGACCTCGATCATGTCGGGCAGGCGCAGCGCGGACCAGAACGCGGCCGCGTCGGCGATGAGCCCGCGCGCGGACAGCCAGGTGGTGAACGCCATCCCGTGCCCGGCCAGCACCAACGGCCGGCCCTCGACGCGGTGCGCCACGATGGCGGCGTCGATCCGGGCGACCACGGCCGACGGCGGCTCCCAGCCGGGCGGCGGCGACCCGGACACGTAGGCGCGGCGCGCGTGCGCGAAGTCGTCCCGGTACGGCTCGCGTGGGCGGGTGACCTCCCGCAGGCGCGCGTCCGCCGTCACGTCCAGTCCGGTGGCCAGCGCCAGGGTCGCGTGCGCCTTCGGCTCGTCGCTGGCCACGAGGACCGCGTCGGCCGGCAGCGACGGGCCCAGCGCGCGGGCGGCCGCCTCGCCCTCGGGCGACAGCGGCCACGTGGCCGGGTCCGCGTCCGGGTCGATGAGCGGCATCGCGTGCCGCACCAGCACGATCACCGGGCGGCCTGGAACGCGCGGCCCACGGGCGTGACGGCTGTACCCGTGCGGAACAGGCCCGTCTGGTCCTTGTCGGTGGCGGGCAGCGCGAACCACGCGTAGCGCTGGACAAAACTCAGCCGTCCGAGCATCGCGGTGGCCGACGTGAGGAACGCGGCCTGCTGCGCCTGGGTGGGGAACCGGGCCGACCCGGACGCGAAGTCGATGAGCGCGAACTCGGTGAGCCAGATCGGCTTGTGGTAGCGGTCGTACACGGCCTGCAGGTAGGAGCGCAGCTGCGCGGTCGCCTCGGCGGTGCGGAAGTCGCCGCCGTACCAGTGCAGGGCGATGAAGTCGACCCGGTGGCCGCGTTGTCTGGCACCCGCCATGAACCGGTCGAGCCACCCGCCGGCGTCCGCGCCGCCCCACGCGACGGCCGGGCTGCCGAGGACCTTCCCGGCGGCCATGAGCCGGGGCCACAGGTCCAGCGCCGCGGCGACGCTCATGTCGGCCTGGCTGTCCATATCCGGTTCGTTGAACCCCAGCAGGTACGGTCCGGCGGCCTTGGCCTGCGCCAACGCGGCGTCGGTGACGCTGCCCGGGCCCCAGATCATCGGCACGAACTGTGCCCCGGCCGGGGTGGCGACGCCCTGATGCTGGGTGCTCCACGTGTAGTACCAGCTGGCGCCGGACGCGGCGAGTGCCTGGTTCACGCCGCCGAACGTCCACACGCACACGCCCTTGCGGCGCGACGTCGCGGCCTTCACCGGCGCGGCGGTGGTCGGGCTGACCGACGGCCGGGTCGCCGTCGTGGTCGGGGCCGTGGCCGGGCTGCGGGTCGCGGTCGGTTCCGCCACACCGGTGGGTACGGGGGTACTCGCCGCGATCGGGTTGTCGGCGGCGCCCGGCGCGTCACCCAGCCGCAGCACCGCGAGCGTCGCGCCCGCCGCCAACAGCAGCGTCAGCAGGGCGGCGAGCAGGATCCGGCGGCCGGTCGGGGTGCGGCGCCGCGCGTGCGCGCCGCCGGGTTGGTTCGCCACCGCCGCGACGTTACCGGTTGTCGGCGCGGGCGAGCAGGTCGGCCAGCAGCCGCTCGCCGGCGGGCCACGGGCCGTAGCCCGCCGTTGTGTTGAGATGGCCGACCTCGCCGGCGTCGACGAGGGTCGCGCCCCACGCGTCGGCGTACCCGGCGACGCGGTCGAACGGGCCGATCTCGTCGGTGCGGCTGGCCACGACGGTCGTCGGGAAGGGCAGCGGCTCCAGGTGCGGCACCTTCGGCATGATCAGGTTCTCGTAGCCGGGGCCGTACTCCCAGGTGGGGTCGAGGTAGGGCGGGGTAACCAGCAGCACGGCGGCGACCGGGCCGGTGTGCGCCGCGGCCCACTGCGCCACGGTGACGCAGCCGCCGCTGTGCGCGACCAGCACCGCCGGCTCGTCCGCCGCGGTGATCGCCGCGTGCAGGGCGGGCACCCGCAGGTTGATGTCGAAGTCCGGGTCGTCGTCGCGGGGGACGAGCAGGTATTCGGGGTGTTCGCGCGCCCACCGGTTCATCCAGTGTCCCGCCAGCATCCGGCCCCGGCCGGGGACGAGCAGCACGCGCGTCATGGCGGCGAGTCTAGCTACGCCACGGCCGGCCGCAGGTCGGTGCTGCGGCGCAGGGCGCGCGCCGGGGACGCGAGGATCCACCCGGCCGCCAGGGCCGCGCCGGCCGACGCCGCGACGAGGGCGGCGGGCAGTCCGAGCCGCTCGCCGAGGAGGCCGCCGAGCAGGGCGCCGACCGTGGACGAGCCCCACACGGTGGTGCGGATCGTGGCGTTGACGCGCCCGTGCAGGTGGTCGGGGCAGACCGCGTAGCGCACGGGCACCTGGTGCACCATGTGGATCTGCTGCCCGCACCAGGCGAGCGCCTGCGACGACGCGACGACGACCACCGCCCACCGGTGCGGCAGGAGGATCGCGAGCGGGGCGAGGGCGGCCCCCGACCCGCCGGCCGCCAGGGCGACCGCCATGGTGACGCCGCTGCCCAGGCGCCGTCCGAGCGGACCTGCGAGCGCCGCGCCGGCGATGCCGCCGACCGCGCCGCACGCCAGCACGACGCCGAGCGTCCGCGCCCCCAGGTGCACGTCGCGGACCAGGAACAGTACGAAGATCGCCAGGTACGCGGTGGTCCAGAAGACGAACGTGGCGGTGGCGAGGGTGACCGCGCGCAGCACGCGCTCGCGCACGACGAGTCCGACGCCCTCGCGGATCTGGTGAAGCATCCCGGCGTCGTCGTCGGGGCGGCGGGTCGACGTGCGGCCGGCCCGCATCCGCGCCGCGGCCAACGCGGCGACCAGGTACGTCGCGGCGTCGAACGCGAGCGCGATCGGGGCGGTGAGCGCCTGCACGAGCACCCCGCCCAGCGGCGGGCCGACGAGCTGGCCGGCCGACATCGTCAGTTCGATGTCGCGTTGCGCGGCCGGGCGGTGCTCGCGCGGCACGACCATCGGCACGGCGGCGAGGTACGCCACCTCCAAAAAGATCACCTGTACGCCGCTGAGCAGGGCGGTCGCGTACAGCAACGGGAGGCTGAGCCAGCCGAGCGCGGCGGCGGCCGGGATGACGCCGAGCGTCGCGGCGAGCCCGAGGCCGGCGGCGACCAGGACGGTCCGTCGGGGGATCCGGTCGATCCACACGCCCACGACGAGGCCCAGGGCGAGGTAGGGCGCCCGGTTCAGTGCGGTCAGCACGCCCATCTGCACCGGTCCGGCGCCGAGCACGACGGCGGCGGTCAGCGGCAGGGCCAGCACGCTGACCTGGCCGCCCAGGTTGGACACGGCGGTGCCGATCCACAGCCGGCGGAAGTCGGGACGCCAGGTGCCCGTGCTCATCCGAGGGGGAACTCGGCCAACCGCCGCCAGGGCGCCGCTCCGCGGCTGCCGGCGATGAGTCGGACCGCGCGGACGGACGCGTGGACGGGCAGGTGGGCGGCGACCTGATCCGCGGCCGCCGCGAGCAGTGGTCGGGGGTGGTCGTGACCGATCGTGAGGTGTGGGACGACGTCGTCGAACGCGCCGCCGTAGGGCGGGGCCTGCGGAAAGCGGTCCCACACGGCGGCGGTGAGCGCCCGGAACCGGTCGTCGGGCTCGGGCGCCAGGTAGACGACCTGGTCGCCGAACCAGCCGACGCTCGCCAGGGTCGCCTCGAACGGGCGGTGGGCCGCGAACGTCTCGCTGAGGCCGGCGAGGACCTCGTGGTCGATCCGGTCGGGCGCCAGGAACGGGTAGAGGACGGTGACGTGGGCGGGCACGCCCCAACCGGCGGCCGCGTCGTACGCGTCGCGGTGCACGCCCACGGCGGGCTCGGCCTCGGGCACGGCGACGATCAGCGCGGTCTCGGTCGGCGTCATGGGGTCAGTCTCCCGACCGGGCCGGGCGGCCGCGAGCGCATAATCGCCTGTCCGGCGCCGGTGCTCCGCGTAGCATCACGCGACGTGACGATTTCCGAGGTGCACGGCGTGACGGTGCTCAGCTATCCGGTGGACGGCCCGCTGTTGGCGGCGGGTCAGGATGTGCTCGACCTGATCGGGGACGCGTTCGGTAGCAACGCGGAGATCGTGGCGATCCCGGCCGACCGCCTCGGCGAGGACTTCTTCACCCTGCGGACCAGGATGGCGGGGGAGATCGTGCAGAAGTTCGTGAACTACCGGCTGCGGCTGGTCGTCGTCGGCGACATCTCCGACTACGTCGCGCGCAGCGACGCGTTGCGGGACTTCGTCTTCGAGGCCAACCGCGGCCGGCAGTTGTGGTTCGTGGCCGACGCCGGGGAACTGGACCGGCGCCTCGCCGCCTGACGGTCGGTCAGTCGCAGTAGTAGCGGTAGCCCGCGTCGAAGCCGCGCTCGAACCCGCGGTCGTAGCCGCGTGCGTAGTCACGGTCCCAGCGCCAGCCGCGACGGTAGTCGCCGTCCTCGTCGCAGTCCTCGCGGGCCTGACGCCAACCGTCCCGGTAACCGTCCTGGTAACCGTCGCGGTAGGCGCGCCAGTCGCGGTCGCCGCGGTCGCGCCAGTCCCGGTCACGCCAGTCCCGGTCACCCAGGTCGGCCAACGGCTGGCCGGCCGGCACCGAACTCACCACAGCAGTCGGGACCCGGGACGGTCCGGCCGCGGCGGCGGGGGTCTGGAATGCGGCAATCGTTCCTGCGACCAGCAGACCGCCAGCCGCCGCTCTCATCGTGCGCGCGTTCATCGCTGTCTCCTTTAGCCGAATCCTTCAGTATATGTCGGACATTTAGGATGACGGCGAGCAGCAAGGAAATAGCACCTCAATTACCCCCGTATGCCACCGAACACTGGTCGGGGGAGGTCGTGAACTGCCGGCCGTGGTCGGCCCGATGCCGACTGCGGCCGGCAGTCGTGGTGCGGGCGGACACCGCGGAACTGGACCGGTGCCTCGCCGCTCGACGTTCAGCTAGCGGCGGCACAGCTCGCGGTAGCCGTCGTCGAACCCGTTGTTGAAGCCGCGGTCGTAGCCGCGTGCGTAGTCCCGGTTGCCCCAGGGACCGTAACGGAACCGCCAGTCGTCCATCAGACAGACGCCGCCGGCCTCCCGCCAACCGGCCCGGTAGCCGTCCCGGTAGCCGCGGAGGTAGTCCGGCACGTCGACCGACGGCCCGACGACGGACACCGGGTTCACCGCGGTGACCGGTGCCCGCATGGACGGTGCCGCGGCGGCGGGACTCTGCGAAACGGCAATCGTGCCGGCGACCAGCAGCCCGCCGACTGCCGCCGCCATTGTGCGTACGCTCATCGCTGTCTCCTCTGGTCCACAGAGAGACGGGCTCGTGGCCCGGATGCTCCCTACGTCAGCGGCGATCGCAGAATTCGCGGGTGCCGCGGTCGTAGCCGCGGTCGTAGCCCCGGTCGTAGCCCCGCGCGTAGTCGCGTTCGCGCCGGTCGAAGCCACCACCGCCCCGGCCGCCGCCGAAGCGGCCACCCGGGTTCTCGCACTCGTCGCGGGCCGCGTCCCAGCCGTCCCGGAAGCCGTCCCGGTAGCCGCGCCTGAAGTCGCGCCAGGTGGTCAGCGGTTGGCCGACCTCCACAGTGGCCACGACCGGTGCCGAGGTCGTCGGTAAGGGCACCGCGGCCGACGCCGGGTTCTGGGCCACCAGCAGGGTGCCCGTGACTATCAGGCCGCTGGCCGCGACCGTGATCGATCGTATGGTCATGACGTACTCCTTATGATCAGCATCCTCATCAGCGACAAAACTCGTTGTGTCCGCGCATGCGGTCAGCGCTGTTCAGCGTGGGATTCATTGATCATTTTATGTCAGACAAATCGGCGCGAACGGACTACAACGCACCCGCACCACAACCGCTCCCGGCCCCCGTGAGTTACACGCGCGTAGCTTCTCCGTCCGAAGTGGCCACTGTTGGCGCGGGGACAGCTGTCGGGACGTACCCCCACAGCGCGGACACCAGCCGCACGATCAGAGCGACCGTGGCCACGGTCAGCAGGCCGCCCACGACGATCGTCCAGCGCGGCCCGACCGCCGCCGAGGACAGCCCGTGCAGCAGCACGGAAGCCTGCGGGCCGCCGACGAGCACGACGGTGAGCGAACCCGCGACCCGCCCGCGCAGCGCGTCGTCGCTGTGCGCCTGCGTGATCGCGTTGCGGTACGTGCTGAGCAGGAAGTTCGCCGCGCCGCCCAGCACGAGCGCGGCCAACGCGACGGCGAGGTTGGGCGCTACGCCGAGAACGACCACCGTGACGCCCCACGTCATGGTCGCGCCGGCCAGCATGACGCCGTGCCGGCGGGCGCGGGTGAAGGTCCCCGAGAAGAGGCCGGCGAGCAACACCCCGGCCGGGTACGCCGCGTAGAGCAGGCCGAGGACCGTGCCGCCGCCGGGCGGGCCGCCGAAGGTGCGTTCGGCCAGTTCCGGGAACAGGGCCACGGGCAGGCCGAAAACCATCGCGGCCAGGTCGATGCCGAGCACGGCGACGAGGATCCGGCGCGTCCACAGGTAGCGGAACCCGTCGAAGATCTCCACGACGGTCGCGCGGGCGCCCGCCCCGGCCTCGTCGCGGGGCGGCGGTTCGATCGCGGGCAGCCGGGACACCGCCCAGATGACGGCCGTCAGGGCGACCGAGTCGAACAGGTACAGGCTGCTCAGGCCCACCAACGGGAGCAGCGCGCCGGCCAGGACCGGCCCGAGGACCGCGCCGAGGTAGCGCACGAGGGAGCTGAGGCTGTTCGCCGCGGCGAGCAGGTCGGTGGGCACGATGCGGGGCACGGCCGCGCCCATGGTCGCCATGGTCGCGCCGTAGGACACGCCCTCGAACGCGATGAGCACGAACAGCAACGGCACCGACCTCACGTGCAGCGCGGCCTGCGCCCACAGCAGCAGGTACGTGCCGGCCAGGCCGCACTGGCCGAACAGCAGCAGCCGGCGGCGGTCCATCCGGTCGGCCAGCGCACCGCACCACAGCGACGACACCGTGAGCGCCACGAACGTGACGATCGCCGAGGCGCCGACCGTGGCGGACGAGCCGGTGATCGTGAACAGCTGGGTGGGGATCGCGATGAGGCTGAACGACCCGCCCACCGCCGTGACCACGGACGCCAGCCACAGCCGGCGGAACGCCGGAATGGCCAGTGGACGACGGTCGACGGTGTAGGAGCCGGCCCTCACAGATGCACCACGTCGGCGACGACGCAGGCGATGTTGTCCGGGGCGCCGGCCCCGTACGCGAGGCGGACCAGCTCGTCGACGACCGCCTCCGGCCCGTCGCCGGCCGCGAGCGCGCCGCGCAGCGCGTCCCTCGGCACGACGGCCGAGACGCCGTCGGAGCACAGCAGGTACCGGTCGCCGGCCACAGCCTCGTGCAGCGACAGATCGGGCGCGCCGATCGCGCCGGTGCCCGTGAGGGCCTGCACGAGCAGGGCCCGCTGCGGGTGCGAGGCGGCCTCGTCGGCGCTGAGCTGCCCGGATTCGACGAGCGACTGCACGTACGTGTGGTCGGTGGTGATCTGGAACAGCTCGCCGTCGCGCAGCACGTACGCCCGGGAGTCGCCGATATGCACGAGGCCCAGCTGCGACCCGGACCAGACCAGGGCGGTCAGGGTGGTGCCGACGTCGCCGTCGCCGGCGTCGCGCACGGCGCCCTCGGCCGCGCCGGCCGCCTCGGCGAGTATGTTGAGCAGCTCGCCGGCGGGGACGGTGACGTCCTCCAGCTTCTTGAGCGCCTCGACGGCCGCGGCGCTGGCCCGGTCGCCGCCGGCGGCGCCCATGCCGTCGGCGACGGCCAGCAGGCGACCGCCCGCGTACGCGGTGTCCTGGTTGACGGGCCGGGCCCTGCCGGCGTCGGTGCGGGCGGCGTAGCGGATGCCCAGCGTCGCTGCGGTGTCGGACATGGAACTGCCCCTCCCGGACAGGTAGTCGACGAGGAACGAGGCGAGCCGCCCGCGTGCGGTCGTCTCCGCGACGACCTGGGCCCAGTAGGCCCCGATCCGCTCGGCGGTGGCCGCCGGCGGCAGGTCGCAGACCTCCCGGATGTCGGCCAGCGGCATGCCCAGGCGGCGCAGCCAGGCGACCAGGCGGGCGCGTTCCAGCTGGGTCGGGTCGTAGAACCGGTACCCCGTGGTGGGGTCCACGGCGGTGGGCCGCAGCAGGCCGAGCTCGTCGTAGAGGCGCAGCGCCTTCGGCGACAGGCGCGCCGCCTTGGCGAACGCCCCGATCGTCAGCAGCGCCATCCCGCCCTCCTCGCGCCGGCGCGGGTGCGTCCGGCTGACCCGATGCTGGGCCCTGCCCCAGGGACAAGGTCAACCGTAGTCGCGGAAACGCGGTTGCCCGGCCGCAACCGTGGCCCCTATCGTGGGCTGACCGCGACACGATCATGCGAAGGGAGGCGGACGACGTGCCCCGTCGATTCGGCAGACTGTCCCGCCTCCGGTGTCGCCGGCTCCGCTGACGCGCGTCCATATCGCGCTCGCCACGCCGCCCACCCGGACCGGGACAGGGCGGCTTTTTCATGCTCAAGCTAGGCTTTTCTGACGGAGGACGAATCATGGGCGGCTACGAGCTGCTGGCCGGGACGAAGGCGCCCGTAAGGGTCTGGACGGATCCGTGGGCGATCGAGGCCGACGCTGCCAGGCAGCTGCGCAACATCGGGGCGCTGCCATGGGTCGAGGGCGTCGCCGTGATGCCGGACGTGCACTACGGCATGGGCGCGACGGTCGGTTCGGTCATCGCGATGCGCCAGGCGCTGGCGCCCTCGGCGGTGGGCGTGGACATCGGCTGCGGCATGAGCGCCGTGCGCACGTCGCTGCGGGCCGAGGACCTGCCCGACGACCTGGGCAAGCTGCGTCGGGCGGTCGAGGACGCGATCCCGGTCGGGTTCGGCATGCACGACGAGGCGGTCAACCCGAAGCGGGTGCCGGGCCTGGACCAGCGCGGCTGGAAGACGTTCTGGGACGGGTTCGACAACCTGACCGCGAATGTCGGCCAGCTGTCCAACCGGGCGTCGCGGCAGCTCGGCACACTCGGTGGCGGTAACCACTTCATCGAGGTATGCCTCGACACACACTCGCAGGTGTGGCTGATGCTGCACTCCGGGTCACGCAACATCGGCAAGGAGCTCGCGGAGCGGCACATCGGCGTGGCGCGGCGGCTGCCGCACAACACCGACCTGCCCGACCGGGACCTGGCGGTGTTCCTCTCCGGCACCCCGGAGATGGACGCGTACCGTCGCGACCTGTGGTGGGCGCAGGAGTACGCGCGGCGTAACCGGTCGCTGATGATGGCGCTGCTGTGTGGGGTGGTCCGGCAGTTCGCGCCGCAGGTGGTCTTCGAGGAGCCGATCTCGTGCCACCACAACTACGTGGCGGAGGAGACGTACGGGGGCGTGGACCTGCTCGTGACCCGAAAGGGCGCGATCCGGGCGGGCCTGGGCGACCTGGGCATCATCCCGGGCTCCATGGGTACGGGCTCGTACATCGTGCGTGGCCTCGGCAACGAGGACGCGTACAACTCGGCGAGCCACGGCGCGGGCCGGAAGATGTCGCGGACGAAGGCGAAGAAGACCTTCTCCGTGGCGGACCTCAGGGAGCAGACGGCGGGCGTCGAGTGCCGTAAGGACGGCGGCGTCGTCGACGAGATCCCGGGCGCGTACAAGGACATCGAGGACGTGATCAAGCGCCAGGACGACCTGGTGGAGATCGTCGCCCACCTCAAGCAGGTGGTCTGCGTCAAGGGTTGACCCCTCGGGTTATGGAGATCATCCATAACCCGAGGGCTAGATCAGGACGCCCGCGTAGAACAGGCCGGTGAGGACGACCGTGATGCCGGTGCTGACCGCGATCAGGATCAGGCGCAGCCGCTCCGGGACCGCGACCAGCAGCAGGACGACCGCGCCCAGCAGGGCGTAGGAGCGGTGCGGCGCGACGGCCGGGCCGAGCACGAGCGGCACCAGCACGAACCCGGCCGCCATGGCGAGCAGCGCCCACAGCGGCGCGTCGAACCCGTCCCGGCGACCCTGGCGCACGCCCGCGACCACGGCCGGCACCACGACGGCCAGGATCACCAGGGTGCTGAGCAGGTACGCCGTGTCGAGCAGGCGGCCGGACGTGGCCACCTGCCACAGCGTGGCCCACGGCCAGTGCACACCCTCGCCGTAGTTGCGTTCGATAAGGAGGTACGCATCCCAGCGACCGGTCGTGAGCTGGAACGTGGCCAGCACCGCGACGACCGCGGCCGCCCCGATCGCGCCCGCGCCGGCCGCGCGCCAGATCCGCCCGGCCCAGCTCAGGTGCCGGAAGCCGAGCAGGATCGCCACGGGCGCGATGGCGACGAGGATGCCCGTACTCGGATATGTGGCCGCACCCAGCGCGGCGGCCGCGCCGGCCCATGCCCACGCGCGGGCCCGCAGCGCGGTGACCAGGCCGACCACCGCGAGCAACGCGAGCGACACGGGAAAGATCAGCGGGAAGTACGTGCTGCCGGGCAGCGCGGCGGCGAGCGCGAGGCACTGCGCGGCCACGGCGGTGAGCCGCCCGCCCAGCAGGCGCCACAGCAGGGCGAACGCCGCGAACAGGGCCAGTGCGCTGAGCAGCCAGCCCGCCGCCCCGTAGGGCAGGCCGACCTCGTGCAGGCCCCGGATGAGCAGCGGGTACAGCGGGAACCAGTGGGCGTTGCCGCACCAGGCGTCGGGCGGGCGCAGGGGGTACGGGATGGGGCCGGGCGGGCACGGGTACAGCTCATAGCCGCGCTCGGCGATGTCCAGATAGCGAAGTGCGTCCCACTTGAGCCCGTCGGTGACCGGGTTCGCGCTCACCGCGACCGCGACCAGCAGGCCCAGCGCCTGCGTCGCCGCCACGGCCACCAGCGGCACCAGCCACCATGATCGGGTACGGCGGGCGGCCGTCATGGTGGCTTCCATGGCAGCGCAGTCTGTCAGACCCGGCGGCGGCGCCACAGGACGGTCGCGGCCCGCGGGGGACCATGATGGCATGTGGGTGTGCCCGCGCTGCGGAGCCCGGCTGGTGGGGCCGTCCGCTATGACCGGGCGGTCAGCGTGACACCGGCGCTGGCCGCGATGACCAGGCCTATGGCGAGCCATTGGGTCACGCTGAGGTGCTGGCCGAGCACGACCAGGCCCGCCAGGGCCGCGACCGCCGGGTGCACGCTGCACAGCACCCCGAACACGCGCGCCGACAGCCGGCGCAGGGCCAGCAGGTCGAAGCTGTAGGGCACGGCGGAGCTGAGCACCCCGACGAGCACGCCCAGCACGAGCACGTGCGGGTTGAGCAGCTGCGCGCCGCCCTGCACAAGGCCCAGCGGCGCGACGAGCACCCCGGCGAACGCCACGGCGAGCGCGAGGTCGGCGACGCCGCCGCTGGCCGCGCCGCCCAACCGCCGGTTGAGCACGATGTACCCGGCCCAGCACGCCGCCGCAACCAGCGCGAACGCGACCCCGACCAGGTCGAGGTCGTGCATCCCCTCGGCAAGCAGCAGCACCCCGGCACCCGCGAACGCCGCCCACAGCACGTCCAGCCAGCGCCGCGACAGCGCCAACGCGAGCGTCAGCGGCCCAAGGAACTCGAACGTGATGGCCGCGCCCAGCGGCAGCCGCTCGATCGCCACATACAGCGACGCGTTCATGCACGCGGTGATAACCCCGAAGATCAGGAGAGTACGCCACGCGGCGGCGCTGCGACCCTTGATGCGGGGCCGGCCCGCGATGAGCAGGGCCACCCCGGCGGCGAGCAGTCGCAGCGTGACCACGCCGAGCGGGCCGACCTGCGGGAAGAGGGTGGCCGCCAGGCCGGCACCGAACTGCAGCGACGAGACGCCGGCGACGATGAGCCCGACGCCCTGCAGCCCGCGCCGCACGTCGGGGCCGGTGGTCGGTTCGCTCAGCGTCACGCTCGTCATGGCACGACGGTAGGTAGCGCCCCGGCCGGACGGAAATGCCGTCCGTCGCGCAGTCATGCCCGCCCAGCATGAATCAGAGTCCGGTCCGCTCGTCAGCCCGTCACTGTACCGTCCGGACGGTACAGTGACGGTATGGGTACAGCACGGGAGCGCATTCTGGACGCGGCCGAGGAACTGATCACCGCGGGTCAGGTGCCGCCTGCCTTGGAGGCGGTAGCGGCGGCGGCGGGCGTGAGCAAGGGCGGCCTGCTCTATCACTTCGACAAGCAGTCGCTGCTGCGGGCGCTGGTCACCCGGGCGGTGCATCGTTTCGACGAGCGACTGGCCGCGGCCGCAGCGCAAGGAATGATGGCCGCGGCCTGGCTGCGGCTGTCGGTGCCCACGCCGGATGAAAGCACGGTTTACCGGGCGATCATGTCGATGATGCGGTTGACCACCGCCGGCGAGTTCGATCTGCCGGAGGAGGTGGGCGACGCTGAGCAGCGCTGGCAGCAGATGCTGACCACCGAGCTGGGCGACCCCGTCCGGGCCCGGCTGGTGCGGCTGGTCGGTGACGGGCTGTTCATGGCCGCGCTGACCGGTCCGCCGCCGACACCCGACGATGTGGAACAACTGCTGCACCAGCTCGGCGTGCGCACGGTAGCCGTTCAGGCGTCGTCGTGACCGCCGCGCTGCTGGCCGGGGTCGCCGGCCTGGCCTTGCTCGACGCGTTGAATCCCGCGACGCTCGCTGGGGTGGCACTGCTGCTGCTCGCCCCGATGGCACGTCCGGTCCTGGCGGCGGCTGGGTTCGTCGCCGGCGCCTATCTGACGGTCCTCGCGCTCGGGGCCGTGGTGTACATCGGCGCCGATGTCGCTGCCGACGCCGCTGGCAACGGACTGATCTGGGTGCGCCGGATCGCATTCACGGTTGCGGCGGTGGCGCTGGCCGTGGCCGGACTACGCCGGCTGCGCGCACGGATCCGCCCAGCGGTCACCGTGCCGGGCTGGGTCAACCCGCTGAGCGCCGCCCTGCTCGGACTGGTCATGACCGGGGCGGATCTGCCCAACGCGTTCCCGTACTTCATCGCCATCGAACGGATGGTCAACGCTGACGTCGGCACCACCCGCTCCCTGATGATCATCGCCGGGTACGCGCTGGTCTACTGCCTGCCGTGCCTGCTGCTACTCATCGCCGGCGCCACCCGCGGTGACCGAGTCCGCCGCCGCCTCGGCGGACTCTACGAGCGGCTCGGCGCGGAAAAGAAGCAGCCCCGCAGCGTGCCCATCGCGGCCGGCTACCTCGCCGCGGCCGCCGGCGTACTCACCATCGCTGTCCTGGCATGAACCCGGGGGCGGCTTCGCCCGACGGCACCCCCCACGCGTGGAGCCCGCCCATCGGGGCGGGTCGGGACGCCATCCTGCTAATGTGAGTGAGCGCTCACCCGAATGGAGATGGCATGGCGATAGTGACTACGGCGGGCTTGACCCGCCGGTTCGGCAAGCTGACCGCGGTCAAGCCGCTCACCGTGGATCTGCCGGACGGGAAGGTGATCGGCTTGGTCGGGCCGAACGGGTCGGGCAAGTCGACGCTGATCCGGATGCTGCTGGGCCTGATCAGGCCGAGCGAGGGAGACGCGGCCGTGCTGGGCGAACCGATCGGTTCTCCTCAGCGGTATCTCGGCCAGGTCGGGGCGTTGGTCGAGAACCCCGCTTTCGTTCCGGCCCTGTCGGCACGGGCGAATCTGATGTCACTGGCCCGCTTGCGGGGGTTACCGAATGCGCGCGTCGACGCGGTGCTGCAGACGGTGGGCCTGACCGGCCGTGATCGTGAGCCGGTCAAGCGGTACTCGCTGGGCATGAAGCAGCGTTTGGGTATCGCCGCGGCGCTACTGCCCGATCCGGCACTGTTGATCCTCGACGAGCCGACCAACGGACTGGACCCGTCCGGCATCGTCGAGATTCGCTCCCTGTTGGCTCAGCTCGGCACGGCCGGCCGGACGGTGGTGGTCTCCTCGCATCTGCTCAGCGAAATCGAAGCGATCTGCGAGCACCTTGTGGTGATCAGGTTCGGGGAACTGCTGTACAGCGGCCCGATCACCGGCCTGCTGAGCGCCGACAGTCAACACGTCGACCTGCGCGCGGAACACGACGCCGACACCGACAGTCTGGTCCAGACCCTGCAGGCGCAGGGCTGGCAGGTGGCCAGCAGCACGGCCGGCGTCATCCGCGTGTCGGCCGGCGCCCAGGACGCCGCCCCGATCAACCGGGCCGCCCACGCCGCCGGCATCACCCTTCGCAGTCTGAGCGTCGTCCAGGACTCCTTGGAGGACGTGTTCCTCGCCATGACCGGCGACACCGACCAGCAGCTGATGGCCGCCCGTGCCACCGAAGCCCGACAGGGAGCCGTGTGATGGTGACCGACATCGTCAACGCTGTACGCAGCGAACTGGTCCGTTCCCGCCGCAAAGGCCTCATCCTCGGCTGGCTCGGTCTGACCGTCCTCGCCGCCGTCCTGATCAACATCGTGATGTTCCAGGTGGTCAAGTCGGGTGCTGCCGTACCCCCTGGGGGCCCCGGCGTGAACTTCCCCACCGCCGCGGAGCTGGCCCGCCCAGAGGGCCTCGTCGCCGGGCTCGGGGCCGCTGCCAGCATGTTCGGCGTGGTCACCCTCTCGTTCTGGGCGCTGATCACCGCCACTGACTACCAGACCGGGCTGATCCGGCTGCTCGTCTCCGCGCAGCCACGACGGTGGCTGCTGCTGACCAGCAAAATCCTCGCGCTGGTGTTGTGGACGGCTGCGGTGAGCAGCGTGGCCGTCATCACCGATCTGGTCGTCGCCCCGGCGGTGGCCGGCGGTTCGGGCATCGACGTCTCCGCCTGGCGCGAGAATGTGCCGGCGACCCTGGCCGAAGGCTGGCTCAATCTGTTCTGCGCCCTGGTGGTGTGGGGCATCTTCGGACTTGTCGTGGCGGTCGTGGCCCGCTCGAGCGCCATCGCCATCTCCGTCGGGGTGGGCTACGTCCTGGTCGTGGAATCCGTCATCCGCGCCGCGGCGGACAACGTTGGCGACCGGCTGCCGGGAAGCACCCTGTCCGCCCTGGCCCAGGGCGGCGACGCGACCCTCGGCTACGCAAGCGCCCTGGCGTTGGGTGCTGCCTACGCTCTGGTGAGCATCGGCATCGCCCAGGTCGTTTTCCACCGGCGCGACATCACCGATTGACAGCCGGCGTCCGAGAACGCTCCGAGGAGAAGGAGAGGGGTCCGAGGTGGCCGCCCGTGGCGATGCGACCCGCGACAAGCTGCTCGACGCAACCATCCGACTCGTCCGGGAAGTCGGTTACACCCAGACGACCACGCGGGCCATCGCGCAAGCCGCCGGGGTCGCCGAAGGCACGCTCTACCGGCACTACCCCGACAAGGCCGGCCTGTTCGTCGCCGCGATCGGCCGGCAGAGCGGCCCTGCCGTCGCATGGGCTCGCGACCTGCCCACACGGGCCGGGACCGGCACCGTCACCGGCAACCTCACCGACTGCCTGACCCGGCTGGCCACGCTGCGAGCCGACATCGTGCCGTTCGAGCTGGCCATGCTCACCGACCCGGAACTCGCCCGCGCGGCCACCGCGGCACACGCGGCCGAGCCCGGCCCACCCGAGTTCCTCGCGCAGTACCTGCATGCCGAGCAGCAGTTGGGTCGGGTCCGAGCCGACGTCGACCCCGGCAAGGTTGCCGTGGTACTGCTGGCCACGCTCTTCGGCCTCGCCGTGCCACCGCCCCAAGCCATCGGTGCGCTCGGCGACAGCTGGCCGGACATTGCCGACGCCGTCGTCATCGTTATCGAAGGCATTGGCACGACCCCATCCGCGAACTGACAACGAGGCCAACCCTGTCACCGGCCAGTTTCGATCTTCTCCTATCCCGGCGTACGCGAGCGAGCGGCGCAGCGGTTCGGCGACAGCCGGCACAGCCGGCGTGGTTATGCTCTGCAGGCATGGATGTGGAGTTGCGGCACCTCAGGGCCCTGGTCGCGATCGCGGCCGAGGGCACCATCACGGGTGCCGCCGCCCGCCTGCGGATGACCCAACCGGCCCTGTCGCGGACGCTGCGCCAGCTCGAGCAGCGCGTCGGCGCGCACCTCGTCGAACGGTCGACGCGGCACCTGCGGCTCACCCCGGCCGGGGAGGTGTTCCACGGGCGGGCCGTGAACATCCTCGCCGCCGTCGACGACGCGCTCGCCGAGGCGGCCGCGAGCCCGCGCCCGCTGCGCCTGGGCTACGTGTGGGCGGCGCTGGGGGAGCACACCACCCCGCTGCTGCGGGCCTGGCGGGAGGCGTACCCGCAGGTGCCACTGCACGTGCACCGCGTCGACGACCAGACCGCGGGGCTCACCCGGGGCGAGGTGGACGTGGCCGTGCTGCGCACCGTGCCGGGCGACGAGCGGCTGCACGTCGAGGTGATCTACCACGAGCCGCGGCGGGTCGTGCTGCCCGCGGGTCACCCGCTGGCCCGCCAACGCGAACTGGACCTCGCCGACCTGCGGGACGAGACCATCGCGATGGTCGACACGGGCACCGCGACGACGAGTCCGCAGCTGTGGCCGGAACAGACGCGGCCCCGCGCGTTCGTGCAGACCCACAACATCGACGAGTGGTTCACGCTGATCGCGGCCGGTGGCGCGGTGGGCGTCACGCCCGCCGGGACGGCGCACACCCACAACCACCCGGGGGTACGGTTCGTGCCGCTGACCGGCGTGGCGCCCGTACCGGTGTATCTGGTGTGGCCGAAGCGGCTCTCGCACCGGCGTACCCCGGATCTGGTGGAGCTGGCGCGACGCGTGGTCGCCGGCGGACCGCGGTGAGCACCGACACGCCGCCTATGTCGCCTACGACGCAGAACAGCGGCCGTGGCGGGGGAACGATACAGTCATGCCCCCCGATGTCGATCCAGATGTGCTGTACCGTTCCGTGACTTTCGCGGTCGCGCTCGTCGCGCTGCTCGTCGGCCACCAGTTGGGCGACCATGTGTTCCAGACCGACAGTCAGGCTAACGAGAAGGCGTCCGCCGGCCGCGCGGGAGCGGTCGCGCTGGCCCGCCACCTGTTCGGCTACCACCTCACCGCGACCGTCGTGCTCGTCGGCACGGCGGCGGTGCTCGGCCTGCCGCTGAGCGTCGCCGGGGTCGCCGCGGGAATGGCGTTCTCCGCCGCGACGCACGGCTTCCTCGACCGGCGCTGGCCGGTGCGCGCGCTGCTGCGCGCCACCGGCTCGGCCGGCTTCGCGGAGCTGACCACGCCGGTGTGCGGGATGTACGCCGCCGACCAGGCGCTGCACCAGGGCGCGCTGCTGGTGTCGGCGCTGCTCGTCGCGGGACTGGCCTGAATTTGTCACCTGTGGACAAACGCCGGCCTCACAGAGTGCCCAGAAATGATCGCGGACCATTGATTGTTTCGGCGGCCTTCGCAAGACTCTGCATCTGAGTTAGGCCTTCCCGCCGGCAACGGCCGGCATCACTTCCCCACCTGGAGGGCGCATGCAGGTGCCTGCACCTTTTGACTACGCGAAGGCGACGAGTGTCGATCACGCCTTAGCGCTGCTCGCTGAGCACGGACCCGAGGCACGGGTCGTCGCCGGCGGGCACAGCCTCATCCCGATGATGAAACTGCGCCTGGCCCGGCCGGACGCGCTCATCGACATCAACGGGCTCACCGACCTGGCGTATCTGCGCACCGACGGCGACTCACTCGCCGTGGGCGCCCTGACCCGCCACGTCGACGTGCTCACCTCGCCGCTGGTCGCCGAGCATTTCGCGGTGCTCGTCGAGGCGGAGCGCGTCATCGCCGACCCGATCGTGCGCAACTGGGGCACCGTCGGCGGCTCGCTGTGCCAGGCCGACCCGGCCGAGGACCTGCCCGCGGCACTGGTGGCGCTGGGCGCGACCGTCGTGATCCGCAACCGCGAGGGCTCGCGTACCGTGCCGGTCCGCGAGCTGCACGTCGGTCCCTACGAGACGGTCGTGGAGGCGGGCGAGCTGCTCACCGAGGTGCGCATCCCGATCCGCCCGGGCGGGTCGTCGGCGTACGAGAAGGTCGAGCGGCGCGCCGGCGACTGGGGTGCCGCGGCGGCCGCGGCCGCGTTGTGGCTCACCAGCGGCGTCGCCGGGTACTCGATCGACGACGTGGGTCTGGGCCTGACGGCCGTGGGCGCGGAGCACTACATCGTGCCGGAGGCCGAGGAGTTCCTGCGCGGCAAGCTCGCCACCGAGGAGAACTTCGCCGCGGCCGGCGAGATCGCGGCCCGCACCTGCAACCCGGCCGCCGACCAGCGCGGACCGGTCGACTACAAGCGACACCTGGCCAAGGAGCTGACCGTGCGCGCGCTGCGCCGCGCGGCCGGTCGCGCCCGGGTCGAGGAGGCCTGATGCAGATCACCGTACGTGTCAACGGCGAGTCGTACACGCGTGACGTCGAGCCGCGGTTGCTGCTGGTGCACTTCCTCCGCGACGAGCTGGGCCTGACCGGCACGCACTGGGGTTGCGACACCTCCAACTGTGGCGTGTGTACGGTCCAGGTGGACGGCACGCCCGTGAAGTCGTGCACGACCCTGGCGGTCATGGCCGACGGCCACGACGTCACCACCGTCGAGGGCCTGGAGCAGGGCGGCGAGCTGACCCCGCTGCAGCAGGGTTTCATCAACTGCCACGGCCTGCAGTGCGGCTTCTGCACCCCGGGCATGCTGATGACCTGCAGCGCGCTGCTGCGCGACAACCGCGACCCGAGCGAGGCCGAGATCCGCGAGGCCATCTCGGGCAACCTGTGCCGCTGCACGGGCTACGAGAACATCGTGAAGTCCGTGCGCTGGGCCGCCGAGCAGACCGCCGAGCAGCAGGAGGTGACCGCGTGACGGCTCCAGCAGAGGAAGATGTCAAGATCGGCTTTGGGCGGATGCGGCGCGTCGAGGACGCGCGGTTCATCCGGGGCCAGGGCAACTACGTCGACGACGTGCAGCTGCCCGGCATGCTGCACCTGGCGATCCTGCGCAGCCCGTACGCGCACGCGAAGATCGTCTCGATCGACACCAGCGCCGCCGAGGCGCACCCGAAGGTGAAGGCCGTCGTCACCGGCGCTGTGCTGGAGACGCTGGGCCTCGCGTGGATGCCCACGATCTCGTACGACACGCAGGCCGTGCTCGCCACCGACAAGGTGCGCTTCCAGGGCCAGGAGGTCGCTTTCGTCGTCGCCGAGGACCGGTACTCGGCCCGCGACGCCCTCGAACTGATCGAGGTGGAGTACGAGCCGCTGCCCGTCATCGCGGACGCGAAGACCGCGCTGGACGCCGGCGCCCCGGTCATCCGCGATGACAAGGAGGGCAAGGCCGACAACCACATCTACGACTGGCAGGCCGGTGACGCGGCGAAGACCGACGCCGCCTTCGCCGCCGCGGACGTGGTCGTCAAGGAGGAGATCCTCTACCCGCGCGTGCACCCGGCGCCGCTGGAGACCTGCGGTTCCGTCGCCCACCTGGACAAGGTCACCGGCAAGCTCACCGTGTGGACCACCACCCAGGCGCCCCACGCCCACCGCACGCTGTACGCGATCGTCGCCGGGCTGCCCGAGCAGAAGATCCGCATCATCTCGCCGGACATCGGCGGCGGCTTCGGCGGCAAGGTCGGCATCTACCCCGGGTACGTCCTCGCGGTCGTCGGCACGATCGTCACCGGCAAGCCGGTGAAGTGGATGGAGGACCGTTCGGAGAACCTGGTGAGTACGGCGTTCGCCCGCGACTACCACATGTCCGGTGAGATCGCCGCGACCGCCGAGGGCAAGATCCTGGGCCTGAAGGTGAACGTCCTGGCCGACCACGGCGCGTTCAACGGCGTGGCCCAGCCGACCAAGT
Source organism: Luedemannella flava (assembly GCF_039528515.1). Taxonomy (NCBI): domain Bacteria; kingdom Bacillati; phylum Actinomycetota; class Actinomycetes; order Micromonosporales; family Micromonosporaceae; genus Luedemannella; species Luedemannella flava. The sequence goes on along the minus strand of NZ_BAAALT010000034.1, from coordinate 5,762 downwards.
TCCCGGCCGGCTTCTTCCACATCTTCACCGGGTCCTACGACTACGGCGCGGCGTGGTGCAACGTCACGGCCGTGTACACGAACAAGGCGCCGGGCGGCGTCGCGTACGCCTGCTCGTTCCGGATCACCGAGGCCGTGTACCTGGTCGAGCGCATGGTGGACGCGCTGGCCACGAAGCTGGGCATGGACCCGGCCGAGCTGCGCCTGCGCAACCTCATCCAGCCCGAGCAGTTCCCGTACACGACGCCCACCGGCTGGGAGTACGACTCGGGCGACTACCCGACGACGCTGCGCAAGGCGATGGAGATCGCCGGGTACGACAAGCTGCGCGACGAGCAGCGCTCGCAGCGCCTCGCGTGGGAGTCCGGCGAGCGCGGCGGCACGCTGACCGGCATCGGCATCAGCTTCTTCACCGAGGGCGTCGGCGCGGGCCCCCGCAAGCACATGGACATCCTCGGCCTGGGCATGGCCGACGGTGCCGAACTGCGGGTGCACCCGACCGGCAAGGCGGTGCTGCGCCTGTCCTGCCAGTCGCAGGGTCAGGGGCACGAGACGACGTTCGCGCAGATCGTGTCGCAGGAGCTCGGCATTCCGACCCTGGACATCGAGGTCGTGCACGGCGACACCGACCAGACCCCGTTCGGGCTGGGCACCTACGGTTCGCGGTCCACGCCGGTGTCCGGCGGGGCGACGGCCGTGGTGGCCCGCAAGGTCCGCGACCGGGCCAAGCTGGTGGCCGCCGCGATGCTCGAGGTCAGCCACGAGGACCTGGAGTGGGAGCAGGGCCGCTGGTTCGTCAAGGGCGACCCGGAGCAGGGCAAGACGATCACCGAGATCGCCATGGCCGCGCACGGGGCGCTGGAGCTGCCCGAGGGCGTGGAGGGTCACCTCGACGCCACCTGCGTCTACAACCCGCCCAACCTGACGTACCCGTTCGGGGCGTACATCGCGGTCGTGGACGTGGACCCGGGCACGGGTGTGGTGAAGGTGCGCCGGTTCATCGCGGTCGACGACTGCGGGGTGCGGATCAACCCGATGATCGTCGAGGGGCAGATCCACGGCGGCCTGGCGGACGGCATCGGCATGGCGCTCATGCAGGTCATGGCGTTCGACAACGACGGCAACCACCTGGGGTCGTCCTTCATGGACTACCTGCTGCCGACGTCGTTGGAGTGCCCGTCGTGGGAGCTGGGCGAGACGGTCACGCCGTCGCCGCACCACCCGATCGGCGCCAAGGGCGTGGGTGAGTCGGCCACGGTCGGTTCGCCGGCGGCCATCGTCAACGCGGTGCTCGACGCCCTCAAGCCGTGGGGTGTCACGCACGCCGACATGCCGCTGACCCCGGCGAACGTCTGGTCGCTCACCCAGGGCCGGCCGCTGCGGACTGACATGGCCCTTTAGGGCCCTAGAAGGAATTGCACTGTAATCCTATGAATCAGACTGACGTGTTGGCGAGGGCGGACGGGCTGCGCAACCAGCGCACGCCGTTCGTCCTCGCCACCGTCGTCCGCGCGCGGCGCCCCACCAGCGCCAAGGCGGGCGACCGGGCCATCGTGCTGGCCGACGGCACCATCGAGGGGTTCGTCGGCGGCGTCTGCGCGGAGACCACCGTGCGGGCGCAGGGGTTGGCGCTGCTCGGTTCGGGCGAGTCGACGCTGCTGCGCATCACCCCGACCGACGACGCGGTGGAGACCGCGGTCAGCGACTCCGACGGCCTGGTCGTCGTCGCCAATCCGTGCCTGTCCGGCGGGACGCTGGACATCTTCCTGGAGCCCGTGTTGCCCGCCGCCCTGCTGCACGTCCACGGCGACGCGCCGATCGCGGCCGCGCTCGTCGACCTGGCCCGCGCGGCCGGCTACGCGGTGACCACCGACGGCGAGGTCGCCGACGACGCGACCGGCGTGGTCGTCGCGGCGCACGGACGCGACGAGGAGCGGGTGCTCGTCGAGGCGCTCCTCGCGGGAGTGCCGTACGTCGCGCTGGTGGCGAGCCCGAAGCGCGGCAGCGCGGTGGTCGCCGACCTGCCGGTGCCGGCCGCGCAGCGCGCGCGGGTGAAGACCCCGGCCGGCCTCGACCTCGGGGCGCGCACGCCCATGGAGGTCGCCGTGACGATCCTCGCCGAACTCGTCGCGGCCCGGGCCGGCAAGCTGCCCCACCTGACCACGGTCCCGGCGTCCGGCGGCGGGCTGCTGACCATGGCCGCGCCGGTCGCCCCGCCGGCTGTGGCGATCGACCCGATCTGCCACATGGAGGTCGCGGCGGTGCCGTCGAGCCTGCACTCCGAGTACGACGGGACGACCTATTACTTCTGCGCGCCCGGCTGCAGGAAGCGCTTCGAGGCCGACCCGCAGCGGTACGTCGCGTGACCACGCATGCGACCCTGGCGGAGTGATTCGTGAGCATCGCTGAACTTCGCACCGGACTGTCCGACGCCGGGTACCTGGCCGACGACACCCTCGCAACCGCGCTGTTCCTCGCCGTGCGCATGGGCCAGCCACTGCTCCTGGAGGGCGAGCCCGGCGTCGGCAAGACCGCCGCCGCCAAGGCCCTCGCGGCCGCCCTGGACACGCCACTGATCCGGCTGCAGTGCTACGAGGGCCTGACCTCGGCCGAGGCCCTGTACGAGTGGAACTATCCCCGGCAGTTGCTGGCGATCCGGCTGGCCGAGGCGCGCGGGGAGAAGCTCGCCGAGGCCGACCTGTTCGGCCCGGACTTCCTGCTGCCCCGGCCGCTGCTCGCGGCGCTGCAGTACCCCGGGCCCGTGCCGGCGGTGCTGCTCATCGACGAGGTCGACCGGGCCGACGACGAGTTCGAGGCGTACCTGTTCGAGCTGCTCGCCGAGGGCTCGGTGACGATTCCCGAGCTGGGTACGCAGTACGCGGTCGTGCCGCCGGTGGCGATCCTGACCTCCAACCGCACCCGCGACCTGCACGACGCTCTCAAGCGCCGCTGCCTGTACCACTGGATCGGGTATCCCGACGCCGACCGGGTCGCCGAGATCGTGCGCCGGCGGGTGCCGGACACGACCGAGTTCCTGGCCCGTCGGGTCGCGGTCGGGGTGTCGCGGCTGCGCGCCCTGGACCTGACCAAGCCGCCCGGCGTGGCCGAGGCGATCAGCTGGGCCGGCGCCCTGCAGGTCCTCGGCATCCGCGACCTCACGCAGGAGTCGGTCGCGCCGACGCTGGGCACGGTCCTCAAGTACGACGAGGACCGCGCGGTCGCGGTGGGCGCCGGCCTCGACGCGATCCTGGCCGAATGAGCGCGAACGCGGCCCGCCGGTGACCGCGGACCTGGCCGCCATCGTCGCCCGGCTGGGCGCGCTGGCCCGCGAGTCGGGCCTGGCCGTCGGCCCCGACCGCACGGCCCGGTTCGCGGCCGCGGTGACCCTCACGTCGCCGACCACGACGCGCGAGCTGCGCGACCTGGCCCTGGCGACGCTGATCGCCGACCCGGCCGACATCGCGCGCCTGGACCGGATCCTCGCCCTGGTGTTCGGGGGCGTGGCCGACCCGGCCACGTTCCGCGGCGACCAGGCCAACGCGCCGCTGGAGCCGTCGTCTGGCCCGCCGTCGGGCGCGCCGGGTGGCCCCGGGTCACCGCCGTCTCCCGGCGGCATGGCGGGCGGGTCGTGGTCGACGCGGCCCCGCGCCGGTGAGACGGACGAGCCGGAGCACGAGCGGCCGGTCGCCGCGCTGGCCGCGGACGCGGAGCGGCTCGGTGGGCGGGACTTCGGCGCGCTGGCGCCGGGGGAGCTGGCCCGCCTGTCGGTGCTCATGCGGCAGCTCGCGGTCGCCACGCCGCCCCGGCGCGGCCGCCGGTTCTCGCCCGGTGCCGGGGGCACCCGGGTCGACCTGCGCGCCACGCTGCGCGGAGCGTTGCGCAACGGCGGTTACCCGGCGCGGCTGGTCACCCGGCGCCGCCGCGACCGGCCCCGCCGGCTCGTGGTCCTGTGCGACATCTCCGGGTCGATGGAGCCCTACGCCCGCGCGCTGCTGCAGCTCGTGTACTGCGCGGCGGGCGCGAGGGGCGCGGAGGTGTTCACGTTCGCGACCCGCCTCACGCGGCTGACCCGGGCCCTGTCGCGGGTGCGGCCGGAGGTGGCGCTGGAGCGGGCCGGGCGGGCCGCGCCGGACTGGTCGGGCGGCACCCGGCTCGGCTCCGCGCTGGCCCGGTTCAATCGCGATTTCGCGGCCCGGGGAGTGGCGCGGGGCGCGGTGGTGCTGATCGTGTCGGATGGGTGGGACACCGGGGATCCGGGGCTCGTCGCGGCGGAAATGGCGCGCCTGTCGCGGCTGGCGTACCGGATCGTGTGGGCGAACCCGCGCACGAAGAGCCCGCGCTATGAGCCGCTGGTGCGCGGCATGGCGGCGGCGTGGCCGTACTGCGACGAGGTGGTTAGCGCCCACTCCTTGGACGCCCTCGACGGCCTGCTCGCCGCGCTCGCGGGGACCCGGGTCACCCGACGGCGGGATTCGGGCGGCTCGGGGCGGGTACAGTCGGGCTGACCGGGGGGTGACCGATATGTCGCAACAAACCGTCCAGCCGCCGAACGACTTCGCGATGATGGTCGAGCTGATGGCGGCCGGTGCCGCCGACTTCGAGCCGGACTTCGCCGCCGAACACAGCCGGGTCAGCTTCGCCGACCAGTTGGAGGGCGGGCCCGAGCGGGCCCGCGACCCCGATTCACCGAAGGGCCTCGCTGGCGCGGACGACCGTTTCGGATCGCTTCTGGACGGCTGACCGAGCGGTCACAGCTGGTTGCCGGCGCCGGCCTTCTCCAGGCGGCTCGCGTGCCGCAGGCCGAGGACGCCGAGGACCAGCAGGATCACGGCCGCCACGAACGCGCCGATCGCCGCGTAGCCGGCGATCGTACCCATGGTCGCGAACGCGGCCCCGAACAGCAGCAGGCCCCGCAGCGTGTTGCCCATGAACATGGTCTGGCGCAGCTGCGCCGCCGCCTGGCCCTCCGGGCTGGCCTTCTGCTCCGGTGTCATCTTGAGGTACGCACCGCTGACCTCTTCGTACGTCTTGCCGCCGGATGCCTTGTTGAGGTGCGCCAGGATGTAGTGGTCCGCATATGCCCGGGCCTCCGGCCCGGTGTCCATCGGACTTCCGGCGTAGGGCTCCAGCGCCTTGCGGTCCTCTTCCGGAAGTGACTCCAGGGCCGGGCCCTGAGGCATCGTGATGTCCTGGATAGCGAGCTGTTTCTCCACCTCACCGTTGATGTAGCTGGCGGTGTAGAGCAGCACCCCGCCCGTGACGAGGAGAAGGCCCGCCAGCAGAATTCCGGTCCACGAGATCAACTTATCGAACGATGCGCGCATGTCCGAGACCCCCATTGGTACACGTATGGGTGAAATATCCCCTCGACGACGCTACACCTCGACAGGTACCGGCTGGGTCGATTCGGCCTAGGCGCAGGGGCGGTCGTTGACCGCGCAAGAAATCGGGCGGCCCGTGAGCACGCCGCTCACGTCGAACGTGAACACGTACGAGCCGCCGGGCCCGATGATTCCCTCGCCGGGCGGGATGAACCAGTACTGTCCGTCCTTGCGCAGGTAGAGCGCGCCGTCGGCGGTGGTCACCTGGTTCCCGCCGGGCAGCTCGACGACCACCGTCCACGACCCGGTCGGCTTCGACGTCGGATTGCGGATCGTGATCTCGCCCTGGTAGCCGAGAAGGCCGAGCAGCGACGGCTTGCTCGTGCGGTAGCTGGCGGTCAGGCCGCCGGCCACCGCGCCGCCACCGCTCGCGGTCGGCGCG